>CAMQBP010000161.1 GCA_946999025.1 uncultured Prevotella sp.
TTGTATGCCAGGAAACTAACCTGCAATCCGCCATGGTCGGCCAAATTCTCACCCAACGTGAAGCGTCCGTTGGCCTTGAGGTCGGGCAAAACATTGATATTGGAGAAGAAAGCGGCATACATATCGGCTCGCTCGTTGAAGCCTTTCGCATCGTTGGCAGTCCACCAATCGTTCATGTTGCCATTGGCATCGTACTGGCGACCTTGGTCATCAAATCCGTGTGTCATCTCATGACCAATCACCACGCCTATGGCACCATAGTTGAAGGCCTCGTCGGCCTTAGGGTCGAAGAACGGATATTGCAGGATTCCCGCTGGGAAACAAATCTCGTTGGTGGTAGGATTGTAATAGGCGTTCACGGTTTGCGGCGTCATGAACCACTCATCACGGTCGACTGGCTTACCGGCACGCTCGGCAATATGATTTTCGTGTGCGAACTGGCGGCATGCCATAACGTTCTCATAGAACGACTTAGCGGGGTCGATGTTCAACTTTGAATAGTCGCGCCACTTGTTAGGATAGCCAATCTTTACATAGAATTTATCCAACTTCTTATGCGCTTCGGCCTTGGTTGTATCACTCATCCATGTTTGTGCATCAATACGTTGGCCCAATGCAATTTGCAGATTGCGCACCAAGTTCTCCATCTTCTTTTTAGAACTCTCAGGGAAGTAACGGGCTACGTACATCTTGCCGAGCGCCTCGCCCATCTGTGCCTCAACCTGATTGGTGGCACGTTTCCACAGAGGATAATCCTCCTTGCGACCACTCATGGTCTTACCAAAGAAGTTGAAGTTAGCCTCACGGATTGCATCGGTGAGATAGCTTGATGACGACATGATGACATCCCACTCCATCAACGCGCGCAAATCGTCGGCAGTGGCAGCAGCCGACAGCTTGTCATATCCTTCCAGGAATGACGGTTGGCCGACAACCATCGTCTGGATGTACTCACTCTTCACGCCCTCCGCATTAGCCATGCCTTCGAGGTTGATGTTGGGATAATTGGCCTTGAACTCTTTCAAGGTCATCTTGTTGTAGTTGGCTTGTGGGTCGCGAAGTTCCGTCATGCTCTTTGAAATCAACGCAAGTGCGGTCTCGGTTTTGAAAATGACATCCGCCTTTGCCTGAGCCTGAGCCTCATCAAATCCATAGAGGCTGAACATGCGAGCGATGTGCTTCTTATATTCGTCGCGAATGGCAACGGTGGCCGCATCGTTGTTGAGGTAATAGTCTTTCTGACCCAATGTCAAACCACTCTGACTGACGTTCAGAATGTTCATCGTCACATTCTTTTCGTCAGCAGCGAAGTAAGTACCGCAAGCGACACCATATCCCTGAGCGGCATACTTCAATTGCAGCTGTTCCAAATCTTTCTTCGTTTTGGCAGCTTCCATCTCATCCAACAAGGGCTTCACAGGTTTGATGCCCTCCTTGTTTCGACGGTCGGCATCCATGGCGAGTTTGTAGAAGTCGGACAGTTTTTGCTCCATCGTACCTTTCTTGTACGTCTTCTTCTGCAACTCACCCAAGATGGTGTTAATTCGCTTGTTATTGTCTTCAGCCAGTTGGTCGAAGCTGCCAAAGCGCGAATATGCCGCGGGCAGCGGATGTTTCTTCTGCCATCCGCCCGTGGCAAACTGGTAAAAATCATCGGCTGGGCGGACAGACTTGTCAAAATTAGCCTCGACAAGTCCCGATTTTGATTGTGCCATACCCATCGTGGGTGCCACCATCAACATCATGATTGGAAATAAATGTTTCATAAATTTTAAAGTATTTTAGTTTACGAGTTTTTTAGTTTACGAGTTTACAAGTTGATAGTTAACAAGTTGATAGTTCACAGTTCAAACCTCAAAGTTCAATGTTCAAAGTTCAATGTTCAAAGTTCACAGTTTTTCCATTTTCTCATTAAGCTCCATCCATTGTTCGTTTTCTGCATCCAATGCCCGTTGAACGGATGTGTATTCAGTGACCAACTCCATGTTAGACGCATTTTTTGGTTGTGAGAGAATGGTGTTTAGTTCGGTGATACGCTTTTCCATGGAAGCAATTTTAGCTTCACTCTCCTCGATGCTCCGTTTTAGTTTGCGTACTTTCTTTTGCTGTTCCTTGCGCTGGAGATATTCTTCAGCTCCACTCTTTTCTGTTTTTGAAGCTGTTTGCAATGGTTGTAATGCGCCCGACTGTGTGTTTGTGTGCAAAAGTGAATCGATGCTATGGTTGTCAGCGTCATCACCCATTGCCTGCGCATGACTGCGGATAAAATCGTAAATGCCGCCCAGGTGTTCTTTCACCTGTCCGCCACCGAACTCGTAAACCTTGCTTACCAGGCCGTCGAGGAAGTCGCGGTCGTGGCTCACCAATATCACCGTGCCATCGAAAGCCTGTATGGCCTCTTTCAAAACATCTTTTGATGGCATGTCCAAATGGTTGGTAGGCTCGTCAAGAATGAGCAGGTTGACGGGTTGCAAGAGTAAGCGTATCATCGCCAACCTGCTGCGTTCGCCACCCGATAGCACCTTAACCTTCTTCTCAGACGTTTCGCCACCGAACATAAACGCACCCAATAGGTCGTTGATTTTCAGCCGCATGTCACCCGTTGCCACACGGTCAATTGTTTCGTAAATCGTCAGTTCCTCATCCAGCAACTGCGCTTGGTTTTGTGCGAAATAGCCTATCTGCACGTTGTGACCCACCTTGAGGGTGCCAGTATACGGAATCTCACCCATGATACATTTGACCAAGGTAGATTTACCTTCGCCATTTTTACCGACAAAGGCAACCTTCTCCCCACGTTTAAGGGTGAAAGTAACGTCTTTAAACACCGTATGAGAGCCATAATCTTTACGAAGTTCATCACAAATTATAGGATAATCACCACTTCGAAGGCATGGGGGAAACTTCAAGTGCATGCGTTTGTTATCCACCTCATCGACCTCAATGAGTTCTAACTTTTCCAGTTGACGGATGCGCTGTTGCACCTGAATCGCCTTGGTTGCTTGATAACGAAAACGCTCGATGAAAGCTTTTGTGTCGGCTATTTCTTTTTGTTGGTTTTCATAGGCACGCAGTTGTTGCTCTCTTCGTTCAGCCCGCAACACGACATATTGATCGTATTTAACTTTATAGTCTTCGATGTGGCCACAAGTAATCTCTATCGTACGGTTGGTTACATTATTGATAAAAGCACGGTCGTGACTGACCAGCACCACTGCTTTGGCTGATTGAGCGAGAAATTGTTCCAGCCATTGTATCGACTCAATGTCGAGATGGTTGGTTGGTTCGTCCAGCAAAAGCACATCAGGGCGACGCAACAAAATCTTCGCCAGTTCGATTCGCATACGCCAACCACCAGAGAACTCGGACGTAGGACGGTCAAAATCGGCCTGAGTAAAGCCCAGTCCGGTGAGTGTTCGCTCCATTTCGGCCTCATAGTTCTCGCCGCCCATCATCAAATAGCGATCATGTTCCTGCGTAAACTTCTCCACCAGTTCCATGTACGACGCACTCTCATAGTCGGTACGGTTGCCCAATTCGTTCTGCATGTGTTCAAGGTGTTCCTTCATGAGCATGCTGTCAGAAAAAGCCTTTCGTGTTTCTTCCTTGACAGTTGTGTCGTCGGCTATCTTCATCACCTGTGGAAGATAACCAATGGTGGTGTCATTAGGAACCGAAACGACACCCGCAGTAGGTTTCTGTTGACCATTGAGTATCTTGAGTAAGGTAGATTTACCAGCCCCGTTCTTGCCCACCAATGCAATTCTATCACGCTCATTAATAACAAAACTCACATCGCGGAACAAGGGTTTCACACCAAATTCTACCTTCAAACCTTCTACTGATACCATGAATATCTCGTTAAATTTAGTCGCAAAGTTATATTATCCTCCTTCAACGCTGTACTTCTTAACAGCACTATCACGCTTGCTTTTCTTCCTTCTGCTTACGCTTACGAAACTCGTTGAAGCATACCAAGATAATCAGTGCCACCAACAAAGCAAAGGAAATATACGCGATGGTCTCCGTACGATTGACTGATTTCGGGAAGAAACTCAATACCACCGTGTGCTTACCTGGTTTCACCTGGATGGCACGAAGTATGTAATTAACCCGACCAACCGGCACTTCCTCGCCATCAACCGTGGCCGTCCATTCCGGATAATAAATCTCAGAGAATACCACCACACCCCCTTTGCTCGACTCTACCTGATAGGTCAGTTGGTTGGGTTCATACTTCTGTAGCGTTACTACCGATGAATGGTCTTGCGCAATAGCCTCGCCAAGTTGTTGTTTGAATTTCTTATCAGCCACAGCCTCAGTACGAAGATTCATCTTTCCGATGCGTTCAATTTCCTGATTGGCATTATCTACATACGTCAATTTATCAACAAACCACGCATTACCAAAGGCGTATGGATTTTTGAGCGGAACGGTTTGTCCACCCTGCAATGGCATGATGAAAAACTTAGTGTTGAGCATGTTCAGCACAGGCGAAATGCTATCGCCATTCAACTGCGTCATGTCGCCCTGTGCATCCATAATCCCTTTCATCAGGTTTTGCATTTCAGGTGCGATATAAGCCTCTATCATTTCCTGATAACGGCGCAACTTGGCAGGATGATAGCCACCAATGCTCTTGTGGAAATAACTGGTTTCGTTCTCGTTAAACGTACTCGTTGAGAGGTTCAACACACGATAGTCGAGTTCTTTGGTCTGCAGAATTTGCTTGTCGGTGGGTGTCATTTCGATGGGATTTTCACGCACACTCTTTTCAACAAACATACTGTCGTACAAGTAACGCTTGTTGACAGCCCACATATCTACCAAGCACAACAGGGTAAGCCCACCGATGAGCCATGCTGTACGTATTTTCCTTGCCTTGTAAAGCAGTAAAAATAAGGTACCAATGAGGATGATCACAAACGAACGCCAGCAGTCTGTTGTGAAGATAGCTTGCCGCATAGCACGAAGATTTGTCATCAGCGCACCCTGATATTCGGAAGGAATATTCTTCATAGCCTCCATCTCTGCAGTGGAAATATAGTCGGAGAAGAACGCTGTTGGCATCAGTGCAAACAACAAGCAGAACCCAGCTGTGAGGCCAAAGCTGATATATACGTACTTCAAGCGTTTGTTCAACAGTTCGGGTTCGTCGATGATTTTCTTCAATGCCATCACGGCCAACAGCGGAATGGTAAACTCTGCGATAACCAAAATCGACGCCACGGTACGGAATTTGGCGTACATGGGCACATAATCGATGAAGAAATTCGTAAGCGGCATGAAGTT
>CAMQBP010000162.1 GCA_946999025.1 uncultured Prevotella sp.
CCAGCCTTGTCGGCCGCAGGGATTTGCGATGAAGCCATGTTGTGCCAAGCCAAATCCAGACAGGTGGCTGCCAGGTTCTCGCCCAAGGCGTATGCTGAATGGAATTGAAGTGAGTTGAGCATCTTCTTTTTCAATTCTTCCGGCATGGGCTTCTGGGTCTTATAATGCTTGGCGAAGTTAGCGAACACTTCGGGAATGATGGCAAACGACTCGTTAAACTGCGAGGGCATCTCTACGAAGTCGCGCGTCACGGCCGTTCCACTCAACGTGTTGTACTTACAATTCGAGAGCATTCCGTGCAGTGCATGGCCAAACTCGTGGAACATGGTGGTTGCCTCATCCCAAGTAAGCAACGTGGGTTGTCCCTCGGGAGCCTTGGCAAAGTTGCACACATTATATATAATAGGCAGCTGGTTGCGCAGCTTACTTTGCTTAGCAAACGAGCTCATCCATGCGCCACCCCGCTTGGTTGGCCGGCGGAAATAGTCAACATAGAACAATGCCAGCTGCTTGCCATCCTTGTCCATCACGTCGAACACCTTCATGTCCTTGTGGTAGGTGGGCAAGTCGGTACGCTCCTTGAAAGAAAGTCCGTAAGCCTTGTTGGCGGCAAAGAACACGCCATTGACCAGCACAGAATCGAGGTTGAAATAGGGTTTCACCTCATCTTCCGAGAAGTTGAACTGCTCTTTCTTCATCTTAGCCGAATAATAGAACCGGTCGTAAGGCTGCAATTTGAAATCAGTTCCCATGGTTTTCTGCGCATACGCCTCGATGGCGCGCGTTTCCTCATCGGCCTTTGACGTGTAAGCACCAATCAACTGCTTGAGGAAAGCGTTCAAATTGTCCATATTTTTCGCCATGGTATTGTCCAGCGAGTAGGCCGCATAATTCTTGAATCCCATCAGTTCGGCCTTCTCAGCCCGCAGCTTTGCCATCTCAACGATGATGGGGAAGGTGTTGAATTTTCCCGTTCCGTCGGCACGATGAATGGAAGCATTGAACACACGCTCGCGCAAAGCACGGTTTTCAAGGCTTGCCAAGATGGGCTGTTGCGTGGTGTTGGTGATCACGATGCAGTAAGGCGCCTTGCCATCACGGCTCTCAGCGTCTTTCTTGCACTGTGCGATATCCGCCTCACTCAGTCCGGCCAGGTCTTCAACCTTGTCCACCCAAATGGCCGCTTCGTTGGTAGCTTTTGGCAACATGTTACCAAAATCCTGCTGCAATTTGGCTATTTTGTTGTTGATTTCCTCCATGCGCTTTTTCTTATCTGCCGGCAACAAAGCCCCAGAACGCACGAAGTTCTTATACACTTCTTCCAACAACTTTTTGTCTTCGCCTTGCAACTTATCGTGTTCGTGATCGTAAACATATTTGATTCGGTCGAAGAAAGGTTGGTTGAACGATATCTCGTTGTCGAAATCGGTGAGCAAAGGCACAGCCTCGTTCTCTACTTTCTCCAGCTCAGGGGTCTTATCTGCACTGGTGAGCCCATAGAAGATACTGGTCACTCGGTCGAGCAATACGCCACTCTTTTCGTAGGCCAGAATGGTGTTCTCGAATGTCGCCGAGTCCTTGTTGTCCACAATGGCCTTGATGGCCTCACGCTGTTGTTCGATACCAGCTTTCATCGCTGGCAAAAAATGTTCGGTTTTGATTTTACTAAAATCAGGCGCGCCAAAAGGTAGCGTGCTCTCTTTCATCAAAGGGTTGTTGTCCAAATCGGCTCCTTTCTTGTCTGTGCAGCCCGTTAGTGTGGTTGCACACAGGGCCGCGCAAAGCATTGTAATTCCTAAAAAAGATTTTCTAAAATAATGATACATAGTTTTTATGATTTTGGTTACATTCTTTCTACACTGGTGGTGTGGGCAAATAGGTTGACATTGAGCCACCTATTTTTCCACTTCACCGCTTGCTATGCCATCACAAGCCCCTGCTGATTGGTGAGAAAGTCCAGCGAAGAGCTTCGTCAGGTTTAGGCTTCAAACTGGATGACATGTCAACAAAAATAAGCATATTTTTCGAGATAAGCGTAAGATTGCCGCTTTTTTCAAAACTATTAAGAACTTTGTGTTTCTGTTTTTTATCTATAAAACCCTACACGTCCGACGCAATATCCGCCGAAAAATAGCGTTAATGATACATCATGAAGAAGGTTTTTCACATCCTGCTGTTAGTGCTATGCGCGACGGTTGCCTATGCGCAGCCCGACCGGAGGGTGCAAAATCGGCCCTATACCGACCTGCGCCCGTTCCATTTCGGCGTGCTGCTGGGCACTCATTTTCAGGACATTGAGTTCAATAACGTTGGTACACAGCACATTACTCACGAGGATGGCTCAACGAGCGAAGCACTCATCACGACCGACCAAGACCGATGGGACGCAGGTTTAACGGTGGGAGTGTTGGGCGAATTCAGACTGAGTACCAACTTTCAGTTCCGCATCGCCCCTGCCATGTACTTCGGTAATCGCCACCTGACGTTTCACAATTTCAACAAACAGGATGCGAATGGGCAGCCCATTGAAGAGCGCCAAGATATCAAGACGGCGTACATCTCTACCGCACTCGACTTGATTTTTGCCGCACCTCGCTTCAACAATCATCGTCCTTACCTCATGGCTGGCATCAATCCCATGGTGAATTTGAGTGGCAACAGTGATCAATACGTTGCCTTGAAGCGATATGAAACATTCGCAGAGGTTGGAGTTGGCTGCGATTTCTACCTACCTTATTTCAAATTAAGACCCGAATTGAAGTTCTTATTTGGCCTGACCAACAGTTACGATGCCAAGCATGCGGACGGCTTGAAGGACAAAAACATGATTCCGTATGCCAAATCCGTGGATCGATCTCGGTCCAAAATGATTGTGCTCACCTTCTATTTTGAATAAAAAACAGCGGCTTACAACCCTTCCAGCACATCATCAGTGCCACGGATTGCAAGCCGCTATTTGACTTGAAGGCGCTGCTTCGGCGTCTTTTTCCTTATTTTTTCTTGGCGAAAGAGAGTTTCAGTTTACCCACAAAAACGGCGTGTTTGCCGTTCTGATCGACGGGAATCTCTTTTCCATCCAGGTTCTTTGCGTACATCAGGGTCTTGAAATAGGAGTGCGAATGACCGCCCAAGACCAAGTCGATATAACGCGAACCAGCAATCACGGCTTTTTCTCCTTGACTGCCATCCAACCATCCTAAGTGTGAAATACAAATCACCAGGTCGCACTTCTTGTCGCGCTTGAGCATCAGAGCCGTGTCGTGAGCCGTCTTCACAGGGTCTAAATACCGCACACCTTTGCATTTCTGGGCATCAACCAGTCCATCTAAAGCCGGCGAAAGACCGAAGACACCAATCTTAATGCCTTTGCGCTTGATGATTAAGTAGGGCTTGACCAAACCTTCACAGGGTGTTCCCGTAAAATCGTAGTTGGTGCAGACGATGGGAAAACGCAGGTTGCGGAGGATGAAAGCGAGGTTCTCCATGCCGAAATCAAACTCGTGGTTGCCAATCGTCCCCGCATCATAGCCCATCCTGTTCATCAGCTTCACCTCCACTTCACCTTTGTAAAGGGTGTAATAAGGTGAACCTTGACTAAAGTCACCGCTATCGAACAGCAACAAATCGGGGTCTTTTTTCCGCTCTTGCTTCAGCATCTCGATGCGGCGAATGAATCCACCTCGGCCCGCCAACATCGTGTCGGCCAAATTGGGATTCAAGGGATAAATGCAACTATGTGTGTCGTTGGTATGCAGAATGGTCAAGGTTTTGTCTTGCGCCGCCATAGGCATTATGGCCATCATGAGCAACGTCATGGTTACAAACAGGTATCTCTTCATTTGTTTTTTCTCCTTCTTTTTGATGGTCAAATCTATTCTACAACTATTCTTCCTTCTATCTTCGCATCTACTTCCTCATGCTTTGCCGCCTGTTGTTTGAAGTAGTCCATGATGATGAAGCGCACGTTGTTCTCGTAAACCTGTGGCGACACCACATCCGTCTTGTGCTTGAAGGCTACGAGTTTGTCATTGCCCTGTGCGAGATAGTCCAAGGTTGCGATGCGATATTTAGCGTTTGGATTCACTTTTTGTCCATCAATCAAGGCTGATTTGAGTCGTCCATCCTTGGTAATCACCAACCGCACCTCGCGGCTCAAGCCTTCACCACCCACGCGAGCAATCTGCTCAAAGAGTTGTTGAACCTGCGTTCCGGTGAGCGTAAGCAGGCAAAGTTTGTTCTCAAAGGGCGCCACATCCAACACGTCGCCAATGGTTACGTCGCCCTTGACCAATGCCGCACGGATGCCACCCATGTTGTAAACGGCGAAATCGGGTGCGTCGTTGGCTTTCTTTGCGCCCCACACCAGGATGTCGGACAACAAGTTTGACAGCGTGCTTTCTGGTCGTTTCACACTCATGTCACGAGCCACTCGCCCCACCACCGGTGCCATGAGACTGTCGACATTTTCTTTATAAGGTCGCATCAACATCTCAACAACCTTGTCATGCGTGGCATCATAGCGCTGGTCTACCACGATACGCGTGCGCTGAACGCTCGTCAGTTGGTACTGACGAACGCACGACGCACACACCATGCACATGCCGATGCACGCTCCTACTATTCGTTTTTGCATCATACAAAATATTGTTTTTATTGTACAAAGATAGTTAAAGCATTCGCATCTATCCTTTCCACCTGTAATCTTATAATATAATTTAACAACTATCCATCACGACAGGTAACTATTCAGCAATAGTCATAGGTCATACGCCATCTCCCATCCTACACTGATAGGATGGTGCTGATGGCATTGAGTTGTGACTGATGCTGAATAGTTACTAATTTAAATAGTTTAAATATGTTCACTTCACTACTTGATGAATTTTATTTTTATCAAAAGAATAATCCAGGCAACAAGAAATGCAAGTACTATAAATAGAACTTCAATCAAAACTATCTTCCATAATGCTATTCTAAAATAATTCATTATGGAAACAGGTAAAATGGCAAATAAAAAAGTCAAGATAAACCAAACTAATCGAGATACTGGTTCTTTAAATGGATGAATCTGTTTCCCACAATGATTGCATGAAATCACCTTTTCGGGAGATTGCCATAGATAAAAAGAACATTTATATGGTGATACAGATTGATGACAATGGGGGCACTCTCTTTTTTTCATAATTATATCCTTATAATTTGTTTTCGCAAAAATAAGTATAATTAATAATAATCATCTTTATCAATAGGTTTAAAAAAAGTTATTTC
>CAMQBP010000163.1 GCA_946999025.1 uncultured Prevotella sp.
TTTCTATTTTAGCACTTTTGGAGACCCCTAAAAAGTGTCAGAAATGTTGACAAAAAACAAAAAAAAGAATATTGTAGGTACATAGGGAATTAGCTGAAATTCCCTATAATAGAAGCAAGGACTATTGAAAGCGACAACACAAAGGATAAGCCCATTATCGAATTTCTCTAATGAGCTTATCCTATTTAAGAAGGTTGTAGCATTTACATGTATCGATTATTTCAGCACTACACCACTATTGTCCGTAGGGTTTTGGGTCAGTGTACCAGGATATGCGTTAATCGCCTTTTGTGGTATGTAATAGGTTACTCTGTAGTCGGTAGCGGGAATGTCTTCCTGTTGTCGATGTGGTCCAGGGTAATGGCGCGTCAAGGATTTTCCGTTTCTGAACACGTCATAGCTGCGTTCGGCTTGGAAGGCCAGTTCTAACTGCCGCTCTTTGTCTATTCTCATACCAGCATTCGAAGCGTCAAGCGATGGATACCCAGCATTAGGTATGGAACGTTCTCTAATGGTGTTAAGGTCAATGCGTGCCTTTTCGTATTCCCCTAACTTCGCGTAAGCTTCAGCTCGATTCAAGTATATTTCGCCCAGTCGACTGATGATAGGTGAATGAAGGTGTGAATCTTCACCCTCACGTGAACATTTCACGATGTAGAATTGAGGGTAGGCACGATTTAGATTGATGTAAAAATCAATCATACCAGCATATTCTTTTCCGTGATACACAATCTTATACGTTTCCTGTTGCTCGTCTATTGGCTTCAGGTCATAAGTGATTGTGCTCTCCTTTTCAGTCTTTTCAATACATTTTACATCTTTTCCATTACGCTGAATATCAAACTGCGCATAGTTGCGATCGCCTTTCTCGTTTTGGTAAACAAACCGAAAAACTTCAGTCTTCTTATCCCCGTAGGTAGGCTCAATGAAGGCGGCGCGTGCATCTATGATGCGAGAGTGACCAGGACGCCAGTCATTTCGACCTGTTTCGTTGAGCAAGTCAATATATTTGGCACTGGCATACATTTCACCCCAACCCATTCCACCTATGTTGGCGTACATTCCACCAATGCCGTAATAGTGGTCGTAGCCAGAGAATTCAGATGCTACTCGCTTAACTACAAAGATAGACTCCTTGTTATTTTCTGGTGCAAAGGTGTTATATTTCATAAAATTATCGCGTGACAGCAGTTGGTACTTCTTTGAGTTGATGACCTTATCAGCGTATTCTACCGCCAACTTGGCATACTCTCGGTTTGGGTTTTCATAGGTACCGCTCATATAGAGATAAACCCTCGACAGTAACGCTTGCGCTGCTTCCTTTGATGCATAGGCAGGACCTTTGTCAATAGTCATTAGCTTTTCGGCTTGTTTCAGGTCATTGATAGCTTGTTCATAGGTAGCCTTTACAGTGGCACGGTTGTCAAGATGAAGGTTTTCTAATACGTCATCGGGTGTACCGTTGACGATGGGAACGCCCAAATTCTTGTCGGGTGCTTGATAATAAGGTCTACCGTATGCGCGACAAAGATAGAAGTACATCATGCCTCGCACGAAATAACATTCCCCTAACTGGTTGTCTATCTCTTTTCCTTGTCCTTCCTTTACCATTTTGAGGATATTCGAAGCCTGTGCTATGGCTTTGTATCCCTGATCCCAGAAGCTTTGCAAGCGGTAGTTGTTGGGGGTTCTTGAGAAGGAAATAAACTCAAAGAAAGCATCTGTAGAAGAACCACGTATCATCATGTTGTCGCCCGCATATTCGCCACACCTGTGCATGGGGTCTGACCACGACTTGAGTTGTGCGTACATGCCTGTTACTAAGGCGTCGAGATTTTCACTCGGATTTTCTTCTACTTGTTTAGACTGCATCTGTGTTGCAGGCAACCTTTCGAGGTCGCAAGCTGTCAGTGAAATGGCTGCCAGCCATATAATCCATATTTTTTTCATTGTAGATAAGTGTCTTTAGAATGTTAGATTAAGTCCCAGCATAAATTTCCGTACCATGGGATATACATAGGTTCCTCCAGTATTCATCACGCTCAGTACACCCTTGTCGTTAGTTCCTGCAGGTAATTCAGGATCTACTCCAGAATAATTGGTAATGGTAAATAGGTTTTCTCCCGTTAGTGATATGCGCATATTCTTAATGCCAAAGCGGTTCATGTCTACATTATAGCCTAATGTGAGTGAGCGCAACTTTAAGTAGTCGCTACTCTCAAGATATCGAGATGAAGCTTGGTTACCTTTATCTTGGTTGTTGTACAAGGCTCTTGGGTGCGTAGCTTCATCGTTGGGCTTTTGCCAACGTGTCCATCCGCTTTGTAATTTCATCTGATTGCGGTCGCCAGCGTATGCTCCATCCGAGTCGAATTCTTGTCGATAGTAGCTGTATATCTGTCCTCCAATGGAATAACCAAAGTTGGCATGCAAGTCAAAGTTCTTATAAGAAAGAGCTGTTGAGACGCTTCCGAATAAGTCGGGCGAGGCTTTACCGCATTTGAAATCCGATGCCTTGGCATAGTTCGACGTGGTTACCTTATTGCCGTTTTTGTCTGTAGTGTACCACATAGGGCGTCCGTCTTCCTTGTTTACGCCTGCCCACTCTTTCATATAATATGTATCAACGGGCTCGCCAATTTCCAAGATACGCTGTGCTGTACCAGCTATGTTTGTTCCATCGCTAATCAAAACAGGCTTTACAATGTAGTTACCGTTATCATCCAACTGTTTGTAAAGGTCACGCAATTCGTTGGCGTTGTGTGTAAGATTCAAATCAACAGCCCATGTAAGATCTTTGGTTCTGATGATATCACCGCCTAAGGTCAGCTCTACTCCTGTGTTGCGCATCTTGCCTATGTTCTTCCAAATGCTCGTCACGCCAGTCAATCCTGTGACGGGTACCTTGTAGAGAATGTTGCTGGTATTCTTTACATATCCGTCTAGCGTCAGACGAATGCGGTTTTTGAAAAGCGATAAGTCTAAGCCAATGCCCGAAGTGAATGTCTTTTCCCATGTGAGGTTGGGGTTTCCAACCTGACTAATGAGTGCACCAGGCGTACTATCGTAATTTACACCTACTGAGTAAAGCGAATAAGAGGGATACAACTCAATAGGAACGTTACCAACAGAACCGTAAGATGCACGCAGCTTCAGCAAGTCCACACATTCTAATGTGAACCATTTTTCGCGGTTAACACTCCACGCTCCACTGACGGAGAAGAAGTTGCCATAGCGATTGTTGATACCGAAATTGGATCTACCGTCACGACGCAGTGAAAGTTCTGCAAACAGCTTGTCATCGTATGAATACTTCCATTGTGTGAACAAAGACTGCTTTGCCCATGCTGTTGGCGCGCCTTTCAGTTTTTCAGGCTTAGAGGTTGTGCTGAGAGATTCAAACCCTTGCACAAATCCTGTACCATATGCGTCAACATAATTATGCTCGTAGTCGTTGAACTCGTATGCGAGCATACCGGAAACACGATGTGCCTCAAAAACTTTTTCAAATCTTAAGATTTGGCTGGAGTATCTGCGAACCCAACTTTCTCTCCATTCGGTGATACGTCCATGTGTGTCTCCTCCTGCTGCGCTCGAACGTGGGTCGTAGTATCCATGATTTTCAAGGTTGCTATAGCGATAGTTGTTAGACGACGTGAACGACAACCAATCGGTAAAATCTATTTTGAAATCCAATCCACCTACCACTTCGTATTGTTTCTCTTCGTTGTGGTTCCATTGCAAATCGTATAGATAGTTGGTTCCCTTGCTGTTTACCCAACCCGAATATTGGTTAGGTACCAAGTTTCCTTGTTCGTCATAAGGACTATCCCAAGGCATCATGTAGAACATTGAGCCTACATCGTGTTGCTTGTCGGAAACGTTGCGAAGCGAGCCACTGAACGAAGGTGTGATGCTAAGCCAACGGGTTGGTTGGTACGACATACTCATGCGAGCCGAATATCGATCGTAATCGTAGCCTTTTACTGCACCCTCTTCATTGTAATAGCCTAAAGAGAAAAATGATTTTAACTTATCATCTCCACCTGAAACAGTCAGGTTGTAGTCTTGTGTGAAGCCAGTTTGTGTAGCCAACTTAAACCAATCGAAGTCTTGGTTTCTAAGGTCAGGCGTCCATCTCTTGAACTTAACTTGGTCTACATTGGCAAACGACTTGTAGAAATCGTAGAACTCGGCACCGTCCATCATTTGCATATGACCGCGACTCAGCGTGCTGATACCTGTCTTCGCTGTGATATTGAAGGCTGTTCGACCACTTTTAGCCTTTTTAGTGGTTACAACTATTACACCATTGGCACCTTCCGACCCATATATGGCTGTTGAGGCTGCATCTTTCAAGACAGTTAAGCTCTCAATATCTGCAGGGTTTAATTCTCCAGGACTGTTACCAACGATGATGCCATCGATGACCCACAATGGGGCTGTAGCACCGTTGATAGAGGTTTGCCCACGTATCACAATTGCTCCCGAAGTTCCTGGTTGACCGCTTCCCGGTGCAACATAGACTCCTGCTGCTTTTCCATTAAGCATGTTTTCTACAGAGGCAGATGTGATATCTTTGAGCTTTTCGCTCTTAATATTAGCCATGGCACCCGTCAAACTCTCTTTGCGTTGTGTTCCATAGCCTACCACTACTACTTCTGAAAGTTCTGTTTCTTGTGGTTGCAAGGTGACTATCATGCCGTCTGTAGCCACTACCGTCTGGTCGGTAAAACCGACATACGACAAAGTGATGCGATTGTTTTTCTTGCTAAGCGTTAGGGTAAAATTACCATCAGCATCGCTTATGGTTTTGTTGGCAGTACCTACTTCGGTAATAGTTACACCGATGAGTGGCTCACCTGTCTTGTCTACTACCTTTCCTCTCACTCCATTTTGCTGAGTTGAGGCTGCGATTGTTTGTTTTGGAGGTGCCGTATGCCCATGATTAGCAAAGACCAAACATGGTAAAGCGATGGCACAGACGAGCAACAAGCTTCTTGCTTTAGCGTCAATAGTCATTAGATCACACATTTTTTGATTAGGTTATTGGTTAATATTAATGAATAATCATTGTAAAAATGCAAAGTCAAAAAGTTAATGAGTAGCAAATATATAGCTTTTTATCGTAAGCAGTGAGCTTTTTGATATATTTAACTAATGAAAATATTAAATATATTTTTTTACTAATGGCAAACAAAAAGGTAACTATTCAGCAATAGCCATACGCCATCTCCCATCCTACAATGATAGGATGG
>CAMQBP010000164.1 GCA_946999025.1 uncultured Prevotella sp.
CCAAAGTCAATGAGTTTAGAATGGTGGATGATTTTGTGAGCTTCCACATAGGAAATCTAATAGGAATTATCCGCTGGCGAGAGCAGATTAAAGCAATTAACTCGTAAACATGTAAATTTCAAACTCGTAAACATATAAACTTGTGAACTCGTCAACTTGTGAACTCGTCAACTTTTGAACTTTTAAACCTGTCAACTCATACATGCACAACCATCAACCCCTCTCTCCTCTGTTGTTTCTCCCCTCCTTTGGAGGGGATGGGGGAGGCTTTCCGGGGAGATAGGCTGCCCTACCCACAATGATAGAAACCCATCCCTTTGAACCTTTCTTGCCCAAGAATGCCACCTTGCTGATGTTGGGCACGTTTCCGCCGGCCCCCAAGCGGTGGTGCATGCCGTTTTATTACCCCAATTTTCAGAACGACATGTGGCGCATCTTCGGTTATTTGTTTTTCGGTGACAAGCAACATTTCGTGAACCAGCGGGACAAAACGTTCCATTTGGACGCACTGAAAGCCTTTCTCGAAGAAAAAGGTGTGGCTCTCTTCGATACAGCCCTGCGTGTGCGCCGAACCAAAAACACCGCATCTGACAAGGATTTGGAAATCATCGAGCCGGCCGACCTCGATGGGTTGCTGCGGGCTATGCCACATTGTACAGCCGTACTCACGGCCGGTCAGAAGGCTACGGCCATCTTCACCAGCCATTTTGGCGTTACTGCGCCTGCGATGGGGCAGTACGTCACGTTCAGCTTCGACGGCCGGTCGATGCGGTTGTACCGCATGCCCAGCTCTTCGCGAGCCTATCCCATGAAGTTGGAGAGGAAGGCAGAAAGTTATCGGGTGATGTTCGAAGACGTGCTGGGACTGCCCGCTAAAAAGAATGAATAAAACAAACAGATATGATGACAGACAGAGAACGAAATCATGAAGTGACCGTCATTGGCATCGCAGGCGGCACTGGATCGGGAAAGACCACGGTGGTCAGGAAGATTGTTGAGGCCTTGCCACCTAATCATGTGGCCGTGGTGCCGCTCGACTCGTATTACAACGACACTTCAGAAATGACCGAGGAAGAGCGCCACGCCATCAACTTTGACCATCCCGATGCCTTCGACTGGAAGCTGCTCATCAAGCAGGTGAACGAATTGCGCGAGGGTGAACCCATCGAGCAGCCCACCTATTCTTATTTAAAGTGCAACCGCCTGCCTGAAACCATCCATGTGGAGCCCAGGCCAGTGATTATCATCGAGGGCATCATGACACTGCTCAACAAGCGGCTGCGCGTGATGATGGATCTGAAGGTGTTTGTTGATTGCGATCCAGACGAGCGGCTCATCCGCAACATCCAGCGCGATACTATCGAGCGGGGGAGAGATGTTAACATGGTGGTTCAGCGATATTTGGACGTGCTGAAGCCTATGCACGAGCAATTTATCGAACCCACCAAGCGTTTTGCCGACGTGATTATCCCGCAAGGAGGGGAGAATCTCAAGGGCATTGATATCCTCTGTAAGTATGTCGAGCGCCTGGTGCTGATGAATTTAAATTGACCCATGGACAGTGCGGAGGCGTGAGTCGAAATGGTTTCATGATGCACCTCTTGCCGTTTCCGATTAGACGTTTTCCTTCTTTTGGGTTATAAATTAATATTTATTCGCATTTCGTACCTTCGGAATGTCGATTTTATTCGCTATCTTTGCGAGAGCAAGATGGTTGAGATGTCAATGGTGATTGAGTCTTCTTCACCATCAACACAACTACGACATTGTAATATATTCATTTATAATAAACAGAAGAAAATGAAAACAATTTATGATTTTTCAGTAAAAGACAGAAAAGGTAACGATGTATCTCTCAAGGAGTATGCCAACGAAGTGCTCTTGATTGTTAACACAGCGACAAAATGTGGTTTCACTCCTCAATACGAAGAGCTGGAGAAACTCTACGAGAAATATCATCCAAAAGGTTTCGAAATCCTTGATTTCCCTTGCAATCAATTTGGACAGCAGGCACCGGGAACGGACGAGAGCATCCACGAGTTCTGCAAACTGACATACGGTACCGAATTCCCACGCTTCAAGAAAATCAAGGTAAACGGTGATGATGCCGACCCACTGTACAAGTTCCTCAAAGAACAGAAAGGCTTTGCAGGTTGGGACATGAGTCACCCCATCGCTCCAATCCTCGTTGACATCCTGTCAAAAGAAGACCCCGATTACGAGCAGAAGCCCGACATTAAATGGAATTTCACCAAGTTCCTTATCAACAAGCAGGGACAGGTTGTCGCACGCTTCGAGCCTACAGAGAAGTTAGAGCATGTCGCTCAGCAAATCGAGGAACTGTTATAATTGAAAGTGAAAAAGGTGAAACCCGCATGCATTCGTATGTGTGTTTCACCTTTTTCGTTTCATCTTTCCCATTTTTCGTTACAGCGTTCACAACGCTTATTTCATATTTTACATGATGGAACAACAAAAACAATATACCCGTTGCCTCATTGTTGGTAGCGGACCGGCAGGCTATACGGCTGCCATCTATGCGGCTCGCGCCAATCTCAATCCCGTTCTTTATTGCGGATTGCAGACAGGTGGCCAGCTCACTCAAACCACTGAGGTGGAGAATTTTCCCGGTTATCCCGAGGGTGTCGACGGCAATCAGATGATGATGGATTTGCGTCAGCAGGCCGAACGCTACGGAACCGACATCCGAGACGGTGAGATTGTCAAGGCTGACTTGACTAAAGCACCTTACACACTGGTCACCGACAGTGGCGATGAGCTTCAGGCAGAAACCTTGATTATCGCTACAGGAGCATCTGCCAAGTATCTTGGCTTGGACGATGAGGAGAAATATAAGGGGCAAGGTGTGAGTGCCTGTGCCACCTGTGACGGATTTTTCTATCGCGGCAAGGTAGTGGCTGTTGTGGGTGGTGGGGATACTGCTTGCGAAGAAGCTACCTATCTGGCCGGCCTTTGCAGCAAGGTGTACATGATTGTGCGCAAAGATTATCTGCGCGCCTCAGAGGTGATGCAACAACGTGTGGAAGAGAACGAGAAGATAGAGATACTCTATAAGCACAACGCCACTGGCCTCTATGGTGAAAATGGCGTTGAGGGCGTACATCTGGTCAAGCATTTGGGCGAGGAAAACGAGGAGCGTTACGACCTGCCCATCGACGGTTTCTTCTTAGCTATTGGGCACACTCCCAATTCGTCTGTGTTTAAAGACTTCCTTGAAACCAATCAAGCAGGCTACATTAAGACCATCCCCGGAACGCCAAAGACCAAGATTCCTGGTGTGTATGCGGCTGGTGATGTGGCTGATCCCGTGTATCGTCAGGCTGTCGTAGCTGCTGGAACAGGCTGTCAGGCTGCCCTTGAGGCAGAGCGATACCTTACTGAAATCAATAAATAATCTTGGACTTGCGCTGGATTTAAGAGTAAATAACCTTACTTTCAGCATGCCGAAGAAACGTAAGTTTGTACGTTAAAACATGACGGCAGCGTTGACAAGATGGATAAATAAAAGCGGTCTATAGCACACGATGAGTGTTATAGACCGCTTTTTGTCACATTGTTTTTATCTTTCTTTCAATAGAATCGTTTTATATATCAAGCTGGATTGCAGCCAAAACGAAATGCGTTAGTCGTTGTATTGGGCCGTAATTTCGCAGATCTTCACAATAACTTCGACCGCCTTTTTCATGACCTGAATAGAAACAAACTCATAAGGACCGTGGAAGTTAACGCCGCCAGCGAAGATGTTTGGGCAGGGTAAGCCCTTGAAACTGAGCTGTGCGCCATCGGTTCCGCCACGGATAGGCTCCACCTTTGGAGCCACACCAGTTTCTTGCATGGCTTGCAAAACGATGTCGATGACGTGCATGTTCGGTTCGATTTTCTCCTTCATGTTGTAGTACTGGTCCTTGATGACAATCTCAACCGTACCCTCACCATACTTTTCGTTCATCTTTTCCGCGCAGTCTTCCATAAAGTCCTTGCGGTCTTCAAACTTCTCACGGTCGTGATCTCGGATGAGATAACTCATCTTGGCCTCTTCCGTTCGGGTCTCCATGCCCAGCAGATGATAGAATCCCTGATAGCCCTCGGTGTTCTCAGGAATGTCCGTGTCGGGAATCATGGCGTTGAACTCGCATGCTAACCGATTGGCATTGATCATCTTGTCCTTTGCATATCCTGTATGAACGCTCACCCCTTTGATAGTGATTTTGGCGCTGGCAGCGTTAAAGTTCTCGTACTCCAGGTCGCCAATGTCACCTCCATCCATGGTGTAAGCCCAGCTGCATCCAAACTTTTCCACGTCAAAATGGTGTGCACCAAGACCTATTTCCTCATCAGGATTGAACCCCATGCGAATGTCACCATGCTCAATTTCGTCGTGATCGCGTAGGTAGCACATGGCATCTACAATCTCTGCGATACCTGCCTTGTCGTCAGCACCCAGCAAGGTGTGCCCATCTGTCACGATAAGATCCTCGCCGATGTGCGCCTTCAGTTCAGGAAATTTCTCTGGAGAAGACACGATACCCTCTGAAAGGATGATATCGCCGCCGTCATAATTGTTCACAATGCGCGCCTTGATATTAGCTCCGCTGGCATCGGGACTGGTGTCATAATGTGAGATGAAGCCGATGGTGGGTACGTCTTTTTTGGTGTTTGCCTTCAGCGTGGCATAGATGTATCCTTTCTCATCCATCTCTACATCTGAAAATCCTTCACGTTCCAACTCCTCTTTGAGGTACTTGGCGAAAATGAGTTGCTTTGATGTACTGGGGACTGTCTGCGAGTCTTCGGACGACTGGGTATCAAACTTGGTATAGTTGATAAATCTCTCTGTAATGTCCATGTGTTTTTAGAATTAAGTGTGATTTCACTAGTAAATGTGACTCCGGCGGGATTCAAACCCGCGATCTCAGGAACCGGAATCCTGCATTCTATTCAGCTGAACTACGGAGCCATAATGTGTGTGCAAATATAAAGAAAAAAGTTGATACCGACAAAACATGCTTTCTTATTTTTCTTTTTTCCGTTTTGTGGCCACCATGTGGTATGAAAACTCTTTCGGTCATATTTTACATTCCAGCCTTTCGTATTCATTATAAAATCAAGACCTTTGCATAAGACAG
>CAMQBP010000165.1 GCA_946999025.1 uncultured Prevotella sp.
TACCACATAGATACGAGATAATAGTAAAAAGGTTGTTCGTGATGAAACGAATCAACGGCACGATCAACGGTCTGATGAAACAGCAGATTGTTTAAATAATCTAATCCCGCTTCATGGTAAGTCATCCCAAACCACATGCTGCATCCCACGAAAAGCACAAGCCATGTCCGCCAACCCCACGCAGTTTCAAGCAGCTTCCATTGTCGTTTCCATACTAACCACGCCATTGTTGCGACAAGAGGGATGAGCAGACCGAGGGGACCTTTCGTGAAAAGAGCCATGAAAAGCCACAAACCAAACAACCATTGTTCACGAGGTAACTTGCCTACTTGTTTCGTCATAAGCCAAAATGAGCGAAAAGCCAGCACCATGAACAGCACCATGAGCATGTCCATGCGCACAACCAATGCCGCTGCAGCAAAGTAAGCAGTTGTCATTAGCATCAAGATAGCCGTTTTTCTGTTTCGGTCTGAGAACAGATTGTTTGTCCATGAAAGCATGATGGCGGTAATGCCACAAGCAGGAATAAACGAAAGCAGGCTCAATAAAATCATGTGGTGTCCACCCGATATCCAACGACAAAGCATCACCAACCAAAGATAAAAAGGTGGCTTATCTGCATAAGGCTCTCCATGTAGTGTGAAGGAAAAGAAGTTACCTGACCTGATTGCTTCATCGGCAATGATGAGATACCTACCTTCATTCGCAGGAGTGAAGTCGCGTAAGATAAGGATTGGAAGAAAAGCCAATATGATGACGAACCATATCTTCTTGTCAATACCTGGAGCTTTTGCGTCCATCATATAATAAAGTATACAAACATTGGTTAACAGTGAGATGGCTAATCCGTCTTTTGCATTTTGCAAAAACGGTGTGCATACTGCAATTCAAATGTTGTGATACTTCTCATAGTGTTTGCGTGCTTAGTGATTAGTTCATGTTTTCGTATCACAAAGATAATCTAATTTTCGATGAAATGCAAATTATTGTCCGTCGTTTTTACTAAGCCAGTGTATTTCGGCGCGGAAAGAAGCGTGGCAGGTTCAATTTTCTTCTCTTTCTACTGTAAAACCAATAACAGATATTCATAAAACCAAACGCCAAGCGAAAGAAAATTAACTCGTTTTTACTATATACGTGACAACGTTCCAAACAAAGCAGAGCAAACACCAATTGGTTTATCATGCAAGGAGATACTATGTAACAAACAGTTTGTCATGATGTTAGCAAGTGTTTATTTCTTCCCGTTATCGTTTGCACATCATTCCTTTGTGAGGTTCTCTCAAGGCTTACAAATCAACTTGATGTCTCAATTTTCATCCATCATCTACCGAATGCGGGTATAGATACAAACCGTAGCAGGAGCGTAAAATCGGTTGTTTATCCTCCTACCTTTGCAGCGTAAAACTTTAACGAAATAGTAATTATGGACAATCAAATCATTATTTGGAGTAGTGTTATTTTAATGTTAGGTGTCATCTTCATCATGCGTGAAGCAGTCAAAATGAGAAGACACACCAAAGGACATAAATTCTTTGAGCTTTCAGATGAATTCGATATCTATGACTGGGACGAAGAATAATCAATTGCCTGTGGCTGATCAAACCAAGTCAATATGCCTGTTTCTTGCCGACTATGCCTCATGGCTTTATGGCTGTGGAGCGACCTGCACACGCATAAAGAAGAACGTAGACCGCATGGCCAAGGTGTGGAAGCTAAACATAGAAATGACTATTTTGCCGGGTAGTATCCATCTGGCACACTTTGATCCGGCAACGGGACAATCGACCGTGTACTTCAAGAAGACGCCGAGCACAGGTATCAGCTTTTATAAAAACACCCAACTGAGCAAACTCAGTTGGGCAGTTACAGACGGACAAATACAATTTGAGGAGGCTCAAACCGAGTTTGCCCGCATTATTTCTGCACCGTTTACCAACGAGTGGGTGGTGCTGTTCCTTGCTTCATTAGCCAACATGTCATTCTGCCGCTTGTTCGGTGGCGATTTATTGGCCATGATCATCGTCTTCGTGGCTACGCTGTTGGGATTCCGATTGAAGCAGGTGTTGTTGGAAGAACATGTGGATGTCAAACTGGTTTTCATGGTTTGTGCTTTCTTTTCTGCCGTTATCGGTACGGCGGGATATGTCTTCGGACTGGGTGACAAGCCCGATGTGGCACTGGCTACCAGTGTTTTGTACCTCATACCAGGCATCCCGTATATCAATAGTCTTAGCGATCTTATTCAAGGTCAGTATCTTGTGTCTTTCAGCAGATTCATGAATTCCATGATTCTTACGTTCTGCCTCTCTGTAGGATTGGCTGGTGGCATACTGCTGATGAATCTCAAAATGTTTTAATCGTATAGTTATGGCATTCTTTTTATGCGTTTTAGAAGACGCATTCTTTGGTGCTCTGGCAGGCATAGGATTTGCCAGTATCAGTAACCCTCCCCACAATGCGTATCCTTATTGCGCCCTCATCTCGGCCGTGGGCCATGGCGTGAGATATTTCTTGATGAACAACCCCTATCACCCAGAGAGCCTTATCGTAGCCAGTTTCGTGGCCTCTTTGGTCATTGGTTTCATGGCAGTGGCACTGGCCAGAATGGCTAAGTGTCCACCTGAGACATTCTCTTTCCCATCCCTCTTGCCCATGATTCCAGGTATGTATGCTTATCGCACCGTCGAAGCTTTGGTTATGTGTTTGTTTACACAGGATGAGGATTTATTCAATCATTATTTGTATCTTTGTACATCAAACGGATTCACTTGCGCTTTTGACATTTTAGGAATGGTGTTGGGTGCCACATTGCCCATCTTCTTCCTCAACAAGATATCCTATCGCGCTACCCGTCACGTTGATTGAATATGATGTAATAATCTGAAAGAGGTAAACTATGGAACTGAGACAAATAAGATACTTTCTCAAGGTGGCCGAATTGTTGAATTTCTCTGAGGCATCAAAGGCGCTGTTCATCACACAGAGCACCCTCTCTCAACAGATACGCCAGCTTGAGAATGAATTCGACACCATTTTGTTTGAGCGAAACAGTCACGAGGTTTCGCTCACCGAAGCCGGGAAACAATTCATGCGATATGCCCGAAAAGTAATGATTGATGTCGATGATTGCACGCAGAAGATGGACGACCTGAAGAACATGCTGACGGGCGAATTGAACATCGGCGTTACGTTCACGTTCAGTCCTTTGCTTACCGAGACGGTTCTTGAGTTCATGAAACTGTATCCACATGTGCGCCTCAATGTTTTTTATAAAACCATGAGTGAGCTGATGGACATGTTGCAACGACGGGAAGTTGACTTTGTGCTGGCCTTCAAACCAACCGACAGAAACGATAAGATAGAGAGCCATGTGCTCTTCAACAACCATCTGTCCGTGGTGGTCAGTGAACAACATTCATTGGCAAAGCGAAAGTCATTGACCTTAGACGATTTGGCTCCGTACGATGCAGCCATGCCGGCACGCGGTTTACAGGCTCGCAACTCGTTCGACGATATGATTCATAGTGTAAACAGCAAACTTAAAATTCGCGTTGAACTCAACGACGTGAGCATCTTGCTGAAGCTGATTAAACAGAGCAAGCTCATCACGATATTGGCCGAAGCCACCATTCATGATGAAGATGGCTTGGTTGCCATCCCGCTCGAAATGGCAGGCAACGATATGGAGGGATGCATTCATCTGCTCAAACAAGCCTATGTCAAAAATTCTGCACGCGAGTTTTATCGGCTGCTCAGTCAGTCAAGAGCCATTCTCAAATATTCCTCTTTAGCCAAATTGCTATAAGTTTTTCGTTCAAAAACAATAGAAGCTGCGTGTACCGCTACCCAACAAATCGGGTGGAAGTTAAATACTCAACTATGTATTTATCTTCCACCCGTTTCACTTGGTGTCGTTTCTTTCGCGTAAAACTACGGCTCAGGATCAACTTCTTCATCAACCATCTCACTGCGTTCGTCTATCTTCATCTGAGCAACGGGCAATTGACGATCAATCACGGTGCGGAACGAAATCATGGTTTCACTTCCCGACAATCCCAGGGGCTGCAATTTATCATAAATGATGTTCATCAGGTGATGATTGTTTGTGGCATATAGCTTGATGAACAAATCATAATCACCTGTTGGGCAATGGCATTCCACCACTTCTGGAATCTTCTTTAACTCTTCGGCCACTCTATCAAAATCACTTGGATCTTTCAAGTGCAGACCAATGAAAGCGCAGGTTTCGTAGCCAATCTTCTCTGGGTCGAATATGAATCCCGAACCCTTAATCACTCCCAAATTTATCAATTTTTGCACACGCTGATGAATGGCTGCTCCGCTCACATTGCATGCGCGGGCAATCTCCAGAAATGGAGTGCGGGCATCCTCAGCAATCATCGTGAGAATCTTCTTATCTAATGCGTCAAGATTATGATGTCCCATTTTTACTTTTATATATTTTAATTTTATGAATAATGTGCAAATATACTACAAAGTGTTGTTTTCCACAACGATTTAAGTATTTTTTGTAATCAATGCTAATGTGATGATAATTTTTCTTGACAATCATCTTTCTCATCCTTGGCTTATTCGCAAACAAGGTTGCTGCTGACCGAAAATACGCCGAAAATGAACGATGTTGATAAACTTTTGCTCGTCAATGTGTTATCGTTTGAATGCGTTGTTTCTTATCGTTATTTCGTGTTTATTTCAGCCAAAGTCATTGCTTTTCAGTACAAATTTGCATGCTTTCACGCTGCAATGTCATGTCTTTTGTGGTGCAAAGTGATGCCTTTTGTCGTGCTATCTCATTGCTTTTGTGGGAAAAGTTGTGTTTTCTGACTGAATCATCACTTGTTTGCTGCCCGTTTGCCTATCAATTTTTTCTAGATTGAAACTTTTGAATAGCCTTTTTGAGGGCATTATTTGCGCAAAATAATCAACAAATTACGTCGTTCGTGTCACATGCATCCCTTGCAATACTTGCAAACATGTAGCATGTAGCACCGTCACCCCCTTAAACCATAAAGGCTGGCAAGACTTCTCCACAACTATGATAAAAGTACGTAAGTTTATTTAATAAGGTGGGGAGCAAGATAACAAAAAGAGGTGTGCCTTTCAACGTAGCTACACACCTCT
>CAMQBP010000166.1 GCA_946999025.1 uncultured Prevotella sp.
ACGAGGCAACATCTCCTTGAAGCAAATATCCGTAGTATTCCTTGGCTGCGCGTGCCGCCACCTCACCTTCATCAAGAGAAGATGTACAGGCGACAAACACCATGGCGACAAACAAATAGAGAAGTTTTTTCATTTTACTGCTATTCTTTACAAGTAGTTAGTGGGAGATAATCATCTAACAGGGAGTTAGCAGAAGTTAACTGGAGTTACGGGGGAGTTAGCGGACATTAGATATTTTTTTTAAGTAGTTAGTAGGAGTTAACAGGAGTTACAAGGGGAGTTAGCGGACATTAGTTCATTAAATCCAATTAACATCCTCATTAACTCCCGATAAAAACATTTGTACATTAACTCCTGCTAACTCCAATTCACTCCCAATCACTCCCCTCAAAAAATTACTTCTGTCGAATAAATACGTTGATGGGACAGCCCGTCAACGTCCAGTTCTCGCGAATCTTGTTCTCCAGGAACCGACGATAGTTCTCCTTCACATACTGCGGCAGATTGGCATAAAACACGAACGAGGGAATCTGCGTGTTGGGCAGTTGCGTGCAATATTTTATCTTGATATACTTTCCCTTGATGGATGGCGGCGGTGTTTCCTCGATGATGGGAAGCATCACCTCGTTGAGCTTGGAGGTTCCGATGCGCAACTTACGGTTGAGGTACACCTGCTTAGCCGTTTCCAGTACTTTGAAGATGCGCTGCTTGGTGAGGGCAGAAGCGAAGATGATGGGGAAGTCTGCGAATGGAGCCATGCGCTCGCGGATGGCGTTCTCAAAGGTCTTGATGACCTTGTGATCCTTATCCTCCACCAAGTCCCACTTGTTGACCACCACTACCAACGACTTATTGTTCTTCTGAATGAGTTGGAAGATGTTCATGTCCTGCGACTCGATGCCTCGTGTGGCATCAATCATGAGGATGCACACGTCACTATTCTCAATGCTGCGGATGCTGCGCATCACCGAATAAAACTCAAGATCCTCTGAGACTTTATTCTTTCTACGGATGCCGGCTGTATCGACCAGGTAGAAGTCAAATCCAAACTTGTCAAACCGCGTATAGATGCTGTCACGCGTGGTGCCGGCTATTTCGGTCACGATGTGGCGATCCTCACCGATAAAGGCATTGATAAGACTGCTCTTGCCAGCATTGGGTCGGCCCACGACAGCAAAACGGGGAATGTCTTCTTCCAGCACTTCCTTGTCATCCGCCGGGAGCTTTTCCAACACCAAATCCAGCAAATCACCCGTACCGCCACCCGTGGCTGCACTGATACACTGTGGCTCGCCCAGACCCAACCGATAAAACTCGGCCGCCGTATAATACTCGGCACTATTGTCTACCTTGTTGCCCACCAGGATGACGGGCAGCTTTGTTCGACGTAAAATCTGCGCCACGTCGGCATCCCAGTCGGTCAATCCGTTTTGCACATCCACCATGAAGAGCACCAGGTCGGCCTCTTCGGTAGCCACGATGACCTGTCTGCGGATGGCGTCTTCAAAAACATCATCCGAGTTGACCACCCAGCCTCCGGTATCCACCACGGAGAACTCACGTCCGTTCCAACTACATTTTCCATACTGACGGTCGCGGGTGGTACCGGCAGTATCACTTACAATCGCCTTGCGCGACTGTGTTAAACGGTTAAATAATGTGGACTTACCTACATTGGGACGTCCAACGATTGCTACTAATTTTGCCATATTGAAAAAAAAGCCTCCCCCAACCTTTTTAGATATACTTATTCGTTCTTATTCATCACAGCTCCTTCATATAAAAAAGTTCGTTTGTTGTCAAAAACAATCATGTTCTTCTGTTTCAACAACATTTCCCTTGAAGGAAAGAGCCTTTTTATCCATACTTCTATCAAACCACCCCCATCCAGCCTTTCACCTCGATAGCCTGCTCCCCTCCTTCGGAGGGGCTGGGGGAGGCTTCCTTCCTCTCCTCCTCACTCCGGATTATACCCGAAGCTACTAAGTTCTTTCTGCGAGCTGCGCCAGTCTTTATCCACCTTGACAAAGGTTTCGAGGTACACCTTCTTGTCAAAAAACTTCTCCAGGGTCTTGCGAGCCTCGGTGCTTACCTTCTTCAGCGCCACGCCCTGATGACCAATGATGATGCCTTTCTGCGATTCGCGCTCCACATAGATCACCGCATTGATGTGAATTTGCTTGGCCGACTCCTTGAATTGCTCTACCCTCACCTCCACCGAATAAGGTATCTCCTTGTCATAATACAGTAAAATCTTTTCGCGGATGATCTCACTGACAAAGAATTTGGCGGGCTTATCCGTCAGCTGGTCCTTGTCGAAATAAGGAGGACTGTCGGGCAAGAGTTCCTGAATGCGTTTGAGCAGCATGTCCACACCAAACTTATTAGCAGCCGAAATGGGAAGAATCTCGGCATTGGGCAGTAGCGAATGCCACTTCTCCACCAGCTGGCCAACTGTCTTTTGGTTGCTCGCATCAATCTTGTTGATGACCAAGATAACCGGAATGGTCATCGTCCTCACCTTTTCAAGAAAGTCGGCATTCTTCTCCGGATCTTCCACCACATCGGTTACATACAACAGGATGTCAGCGTCGGCCAGTGCCGATTCAGAGAAAGCCAGCATGTACTCCTGCATCTTGTAATTGGGTTTCAACACGCCCGGGGTGTCTGAGAACACTATCTGCATGTCGTCGGTGTTCACGATTCCCATGATGCGATGCCGGGTGGTCTGGGCCTTGAACGTCGCAATGGAGATGCGCTCGCCCACCAACTGGTTCATCAGCGTCGACTTGCCCACGTTTGGGTTGCCCACAATGTTTACAAAACCTGCCTTGTGCATAAGCTGCTACTTGTTTGAGAAGAAAAAAGCGCATTCTTTACGTGGAAAGGATGCGCTTTCTTATTCTGGAATTTCACAATTCGTTATTTCCTCGTCACGGCGTCAGCGCCATCGTAAGCCCACTTGAAGAATGAAGCTCCGTGTACGAATCCGGCTCCGAAAGCGGTGAAGATGACGTTGTCACCCTTCTTCAGTTTGCTTTCATAGTCCCAAAGAGCCAACGGAATGGTTGCGGCACTGGTATTGCCATAGTGCTGAATGTTGATAGCCACCTTGTCCATCGGGAGCTCTGCACGTTTGGCCACGGCCTCAATGATGCGCAAATTGGCCTCGTGAGGTACCACCCAATCCACATCAGCTGCCAAAAGGTTATTACGCTTCATAATCTCCAACACGTCGTTGCTCATGTCGGTCACCGCATAGCGGAACACCGACCGTCCCTCTTGATAGAGGTAGTGCAGATGATGGTCAACCGTGAAGTGTGAGGCAGGACAAACGCTGCCACCAGCCTTCATGTGCAAGAACGGAAGTCCTTTACCATCGGTACGGAAGAACATGTCCTGCATGCCCAGCTCTCCGTCCTCGGATGCTTCCACCAAAACGGCACCTGCGCCATCTCCGAAGAGAACGCAAGTCTGTCGGTCCTGATAATCAACGAGCGATGACATCTTGTCCGCTCCGATAACTATCACCTTCTTGCAACGCCCACTCTCCACGATGCTACATGCCGTGCTCAGTGCATACATGAACCCGCAGCAAGCTGCTTCAAAATCAAAGGCGAAAGCGTTTTTCAGTCCCAACTTACCCAACACGATGGATGCCGTGGAAGGGAATTTGTAGTCGGGCGTCGTCGTTGCAACGATGAGTGCGTCGATGGTGTCGGGATCTACCCCGGTTTTCTGAATCAACTGCTTGGCGGCCTTACGCCCCAAGTAACTGGTTCCGAGGCCTTCTTCCTTCAGGATGCGGCGTTCTTTGATACCAACACGAGTAGTAATCCATTCGTCGCTGGTGTCAACCATTCGTGAGAGTTCCTCATTATCGAGAACATAGTCAGGAACGTATCCCCCAACGCCGGTAATAATCGCGTTGATTTTTCCCATTATTCAGCTACTTCCTTTTCAATCGCAACTTTACCTCTGTAGTATCCACAAGTAGGACAAACGGTGTGGTAAACATAGTATGCTCCACAGTTAGGGCAAACTGCCAATGTAGGAGCTACAGCCTTATCATGGGTTCTTCTTTTCAGTGTACGAGTCTTCGACTGTCTTCTTTTAGGATGTGCCATTTTCTTTTAATCTTTAATTATTGTTTTTAATTTTTCTAATCCAGCCCAGCGCGGATTCACAGGCTCTTCACCGCCCTCCAAACTACTTCGGGTAGCCGAAAGCTCTTGCAGCTTTTTCATCATCGCAGGATTGCATTTTCCAGGTGCATGCACATGCTTGATGGGGACGCTGAGATCTATAAATTCATAGATGAACCACGAGATGTCGAGCACGCCTTCGCGCTCAGGCACTACGATTAGGTCATCATCGTCTGAGTATTCTTCACCAAATTTCGCCATGAGCTTATTTTCCGTATCGATGGGTTGTTGCATTTCATCAAGACACAAGTCACAGGTCACGATGACGAACCCCCGGATATGGAAAGTGAGCTCAAAACTGCCGGCCATCCTGCGTATGGACAGTGCGACAGAAAGATTGCCTTTTTGGATGTCGGGAGCCTCGATGGCTTCAAAATACGCATCGTCAAGCTCGAATTCATAGGTCGCAACCTGCTCGGTCAAAGCTTTCAAGTCAATCTTAAACGGCTCTAAATCACGCATAATTATACTTTGGAGTGCAAAGTTACAAATATTTTCCGACATGCTCATCACTTAGGGAAAAAAATGTTGATTTTTGACACTAAACAATCTTTTTTGAAATGAAAAAGCCGTGGCAACCAATCACTTAAAGCAGACTGAAAGCCCAAAAACATATAGACCTAACGAGGCGCTCTGGGCAAGCGCACAAAATGGCATGCGACCTGCAAGGGCAAAAGCAAAGACAAGCGCATTGACTTTAGCGCACAAGCTCATTGCATTTGAGCACCAAAGACACTGGGATTGGCGCGCAAGGTCAATGCTTTTGCAGCGGAGGTATAGAGCGTTGACACAGAGAGGCTTACCGTTTCAGCTCGATACGAAACGTCGTACCCTTTCCCATTTCTGAACTCTTCACCCAAATTCGGCCTCGATGGTACTCTTCTATGATGCGTTTGGCCAACGAAAGTCCCAGTCCCCAACCAC
>CAMQBP010000167.1 GCA_946999025.1 uncultured Prevotella sp.
ATTCGGCGTTGTCGAGTGGGAGATAGGCGGTGGTGATGGTCACACCCCATTTGTATGTACCCGCATCAGCCTGTCGATTGCCGTTGATGATTTCGAAGAGCGCTGTCATGGCCTTGGGATTATGACTCAAGAAAACAATCTTCTCATCTTTTTCTACATTAAAGCTGACGTTGTCAAAAAGTACCGTTCCATCGGTGTCTACCGCTTTCAGTCCTTCAACTTCCAGAATCTGATTACCTGGTTCTCGATCCATTTGGAAGATGATTCCAGGATATTTTCTACTCGACGGACGAATTTCCTCTACATTCAGCCGCTCCAACATCTTCTTGCGAGAGGTGGTTTGTTTACTTTTTGCCACATTGGCAGAGAACCGTCTGATAAACTCTTCCAGCTGCTTGCGCTTCTCTTCAGCTTTCATCTTTTGGTTCTGAGCCTGACGCAATGCCAGCTGAGAACTCTCATACCAGAACGAATAGTTGCCAGAGAATACCGTTACTTTGCCAAAATCGATGTCAACGGTCTGTGTGCTGACGGCATCCAGAAAGTGACGGTCGTGGCTAACCACCAATACCGTTTGCTCTACATTGCTCAAATACTCTTCCAACCACTGCACCGAGTCGAGGTCCAAGTCGTTGGTAGGCTCGTCAAGCAATAAGTTTTCAGGATTGCCAAACAAGGCTCTTGCCAGCATGACGCGCACTTTCTCGTTGTTCGACAGCTCTGCCATCTGCTTGTTGTGCAAGTCTTCTTTGATGCCAAGATTCTGCAAGAGCTGGGCTGCATTGCTCTCTGCTTCCCATCCGTTCATTTCTGCGAACTTCAGTTCCAAATCTGCTGCGCGATTCCCATCTTCTTCTGTCATCTCGGGTTTGCCGTAAAGGGCTTCGCGCTCTTTCATGTTGTTCCACAAAGGCTCGTGTCCCATCAACACGGTGTCCATCACCTTGAATTCATCATATTTAAAGTGATCTTGTTCGAGTACCGACAAACGCTCACCTGGTCCCAGCTCAATGGTCCCTTTGTTTGGCTCTAATTCGCCGCTGATGGCTTTCAGCAGTGTTGATTTTCCCGCACCATTGGCACCTATAATCCCATAGATGTTTCCGCGCGTGAATTTGATGTTGACGTCCTTGTAGAGCACTCTCTTGCCGAATTGGATGGCAAGATTTGAAACTGTTATCATGTTCTTTACCTTAACTATTTATTATTTGGGTGCAAAGGTAATCATTTTTATCTACATTTTTAATGCAACTGGCTGATAAATTACACCAACCAACCGTATCTATTCTGCCAACTTGTATGGGGTTTTTACAGCGGCATGTGCGGCTTTTTGTGCCGTCAAGGCTTCTTTGGCCGTTACTTTTGCGGGGCGGAACTTCTTGCCTACGCAGCTTTTTCCCGTCAGAGCTTCTGCCCATGTACAGGCGGCGATGTAGCGCCCTATGCCCAAATCCAAGTGAAAGCCGTCGCGGTTGAGGTGATCGCCAAGATAGGTGGCGCGAGCGTTTTGCACAGCCGTACCAGAAGGAATGACGAAATGGATGTCAGGATGGTGCTCCATATTTTTCTGAACGGCATCCCGAATGGCGTTGTACATGGTCATTTGATCATTGTTGTAGCTCTTGAATCCCCCATGTTTTGAATATTGAGGGTAGGCCCACGTCATGTGAAAACCTATGCGCGGATTCTTGTTCGTCGCAATCGCCTTGACGTATCGGATGAGGTTTGTCTGAAAAGGTTCGTAGGTACGATACAGCCCAGCGTCCTGACTTACTTGCTGAAAGGTGATGATATCCCACTCTTCATCAATGACGATGGAGGTAAGCGTGCGCTTCTCAGATGTTGTCTTTTTGCCTTTTACGATCTTCCTGTAGCTGAAAGCCGGCTCTTGGTTCACCACTACTTTCCAGTGCGATTCAAGCCCTTGTCCGCCTCGGTAGGCATTTCCGATAATCAGTTGGTCACCGTTCTCGGCGCAAAGTTCGTAAAGATATTGTTCAACGGCGTCTTCGGAAAAACTGTTTCCAATGGCCAACACTCTAATGGTTTTTGCTGACAAGCTTATCGATATCAGCAACAACAAAGTTAACAATGCATGTTTCATGTTTGTAATTTGATAGATAATTGATATTTAACTTTTATTTTTGACAATCTCCGGGTGCAGTCACTATCGTTAGCTTATGGCCTTGTTGATTCTGTGCCCCAAGCATGGTATGTGAAGAAAGCAAGCAGCACGGAGAGCAAAGCATATCTTTTCATGAGCATATCGTTAAGTTAGAGTTTAGTTAGGGCAGGACAGGGCACATTGACTGAAAACGACAGCGGCCCATCCATTAGCAGAAGCAAAGGTACGATTTTATTTTTTGAAAAAGAACCGTACAGCTTGAAAAAACGAAAATGATACATGTACATCATAAGCCAGCACTGAATAGGGTTCGATTTGGCCACGAAAAATACAGTTGCTACTGATTGACGGTTATTGCTTCTTTTTAGAATAAATAATTCATCAAATAGGGTAGTGATAGTCATCAAATTATGCTGTCTTTTCAAAAGCATAGATTTTGCACGCTAAAGTCAATGAGTTTGGACGGTAAAGTCATTGACTTTAAGATGCAAAGTCATTGACTTTAAAGAGCCACTTTAAGCATACTATTTTTCCGTTTCGTTAGGTTGACATATTTGCATGCATGACTTGCACCGACAGGTGGGATTTCATCATTATATTTATAAGCAAAACTTGTATGGCTCTCGATATTTTTTATTAACTTTGTCTTAAAATACAACGAGTTGAACTAAACGATGGTGCGAACTATTTTCCAGATTCTCTTCATTTCATTCATGGTTGCTTTCCCCCTCCATGGGTTTTCGCAAGTTAATCTGAGTGAAGGAAAGCTGACGATAGACCAATCGCTACAGCGCCTGGCGAAACGCCTGTTGCAAAACAAGCAGGGCAGTATTGTGGCCATCGAGCCAGCTACGGGAAGAGTGCTGGCGCTGGTTAGTAACGACAAATTGGATGATGGCGTCAATCGTGCCATTTCAACATCTTATTCGCCCGGGTCCACTTTCAAGGTGGCTCAGGCATTGTTTATGCTGTCAGAAGGAGCCATAGACACGAAGAAGACGTATGCTTGTCACTATGGTTTCTCGTTCAATGGCATTCGTATTGGCTGTCATCCCCATCATTCGCCGCTGGCAATGATTCAAGCCATTGGACAATCGTGTAACGCATTTTTTTGCAAATCGTTCCAAGAAACAATCGACAACCGCCAGTTGTATCCATCACCATCCGCTGCTATCAATCGGTGGGCCGACTACATGCACAGCATGGGACTGGGCGTGCCGCTTGGCATTGATTTGGAAAATGAAGACCGTGGATTGATTCCTGATTCGGCTTATCTGCAAAACCTGCACAGGAAATGGAACGGAACGACCATTATGTGGGTAGGAATGGGACAGGGGGAAGTAAAAACCACGCCCTTACAACTTTGCAATTTGGCTGCACTGGTTGGTAATCGCGGTTATTACATCACTCCTTATATTCACGAAAATGCTACTGGGAACGCCGTCGATACCACCCGACACCACTGCATGGCCACGCCCGAGGCTATTGACGTTGTCATCAAAGGCATGCGAGCAGCCGTCAAAGGAGGCACGGCACATGCTATCAATGCTCATCAATATGAGATATGTGGCAAGACCGGAACCGCTGAAAACAAGGGGGATGACCATTCTACCTTCATGGGTTTCGCCCCAAAGGATTTGCCTCGTATCGCCGTGAGCGTATATGTTGAGAATGGTGGTTTCGGTGCTGATTTGGCAGCACCAATGGCCTCTCTCATCATCGAGCAATACCTCAACGGCCGACTGTCGGAGAAGTCGGCTAAAAAGGCTGAACGGTGGGCGAAAAAGAAAGTGAAAATCACTCCGATAGAAATTCCCATTACACTTGATGATATGTGATGGTGGACGCTACTTATGAGTCCGTAGGAACTGCTGTTTGTTGCTCTCAACATCTTTGACAGTCATGTGCATTGAATGATTTGTTTTTAGCGAATGATGGAACTCAAGGCTTGAACGCATTACTATTAAAAGAAAACTTTGTAGATGAAAGGAATTATTATGAAGGTTTTGTCAACTATTATCCATGGTGGGATACGCGTCCTGTATGGTAATGTATTTCTTGTTTTTTGTACATGTATGTTCACTTCCTGCGTTATGGACACATTCACCTCATTTGTCATAAGGAATAGTTCTAATGACACTCTTTATATCGAACTTTCAGAGTCAGATTCTCCTGGTGATTTAATATATTGGTGCGAGGATTCGATTGATTTGATGCCTCCTGCTTGGGTTGCAGACACAACCGAGATATATATCAATAACAAAAAAGTAATCATAGAAAACGTTTCTATGCATTGCCAGACTCAACTGTGTTTGTAAGTCCATACTCATTTGACACTAAAGATACCTGTTACATATATGCTATAAAAAAGCAGATAATTGAAGGTTATACATTAGATAAAATCCGTGAGAGAAAACTCTATGACCGACAGGTTGTAACCAAGAAAGATTTCCATGATCGCTTCTTCGAGTACAGACCTGTAGGTATGTCATCAAATTCACATTAGGCAGCCTTTTGGAATGTACAAGTATCAATGTGGCAAAGATGCCTCAGATTTTGGCGTACTTAGGTAATCGTGATACGAGGAATGATAGATACATGGCTATTATTATCAGAGATAGCGGCACGGTGAGACATTATCTTGCCTTCACGGACAATTTAGGCAACATCCTCTCCGTTATGGATGAGGGACGCTTCTTATGAGCCTGTAGGAACTGTTGTTTGTTGCTCTCATCATCTTTGACAGTCACATGCATTGAATGATTTGTTTTTAGTGAATGATGGAATTCAAGGCTTGAACGCATTATTATTAAGAGGAAACTTTGTAGATGAAAGGAATTATTATGAAAATTTTGTCAATTATTATCCATGGTGGGATACGCGTCCTGTATGGTAATATATTAAAACATTGTTTGTTTGTTTTAATATTACCTTACTTTTTATGTTCTTGCGAT
>CAMQBP010000168.1 GCA_946999025.1 uncultured Prevotella sp.
AAGCCACGTGGGACGACGTGCTGCTCAACCGCGATGTGCTGCTCAAGGTTTGCGCCATCGTTCCAGCGGTAGTGATTTACAAACTGTTGCCGTTGGTGTTCTATGAAGCACCGTTTGTGCAAGAGATGCTCAACCGGCTCACCAGCATCTACATCACGGTGACCTCGGTGCACTTGGGCATTGCCGTGATTAACTCGTTCCGCCATCTCGAGACCACAAATAGCTCGAGTAAGCAGCAGTATTTGCAATCGTTCTGCGGTGTATTGAAGATTGTTGCCATCTTCATCGGTGTCATCGTGGTGGTTGCCTTGGTGATAGGAAAGAGTCCAATGAAGTTGTTTGCCGGACTGGGTGCTACCTCTGCCGTGCTGATGTTGGTGTTTAAGGACACCATTGAGGGTCTGGTTGCAGGCATCCGTCTTACCAGTAACGACATGATACGGCGTGGTGACTGGATTACAGTGCCGTCGACAACCGTGGATGGTGAGGTGATGGAGATGACGCTTACCACGGTGAAGGTGCAGAATTTTGATAATACTATTGTGACGGTGTCGCCAAAGACGTTGGTTGACGGGTCGTTCCAAAACTGGAAAGGCATGCAGGAAAGTGGCGGGAGACGTGTGAAGCGACTGGTTTATTTCGACTTCCTATCTATCAAACCGGCTTCGCAAGAACTGAAGGATATGTGTCAGGAGAAGGGATTTCTGACAACGCAGGAAATGAAAGGTGACCTTACAAACTTGGGCTTGTATCGCAAGTATATGGAAAACTGGCTCAAACAGTCGCCCGAAGTGAATACAGAACTCACTTGTATGGTGCGCCAATTGGAAGCTACGAACACTGGTTTGCCCATCGAGTTTTATTTCTTCTTGAGCAACAAAGAGTGGATTGTCTACGAACATAACTTGGCTGAAATCATGGAATGGGCGTACACCATGGCATCAGAGTTTGGCTTGCACATCTACGAACGTACTTCTGCAATGCCCCAAGTCAAGCAGCTGTTGGGATAAAAAATAAAAAATAAATTGTAAATCGGTGCAAGATTTCATTGCTTTCGTCATTCTATGAGTAGATAACTAAAACAGAATAGATATGATGAAACATTTTTTTCCTTTAATCGGTGCATGTTGTTTATCGGTTGGCATGCTGACGTCGTGTAGTGAAGACGAACCTGTTACACCTAACGTGAAGTATAATCCGGGAACCATCAAGCTGACAACAGCGCAGCAAGCGCAAGTAGAAAACAGCAACGAATTTGCTTGGAAGTTCTTTAAAGAGGTGTCGAAAGGCGAGCAGCAAGACGTGTTTGTCTCGCCGCTGAGCGTGACCTATGCGCTCGGCATGCTGGCCAATGGGGCGGTAGGAGATACGCAGAAAGAAATCTTGGAGGGTCTTGAATTCCGTTCAGGCAAGGTGGATGACATCAATTCTCTTTGTCATCAACTCATGATAGAATCGCCAAAACTGGACAAGTCGACCAAGGTTTCGATGGCGAATGCAGTGGTTGCGAACAAAAACAAACCGCTGCAGCCAGACTTTAAGAATGTGGTTGAAAAACAATATCAAGCGCTTGTAACCAATCAAGATTTCAGTTCACCGGCCACCTTGTCGTTTATCAACCTCTGGGCGAGTGAACTAACGCACGGTATGGTGCCGAAATTGTTGGATCGTGTCAATCCGGATGCGGTTACCTATCTACTCAATGCGTTGTATTTCAAAGGCATTTGGTATCGCCAGTTTGATAAAAAACGTACACAGCAAGAATCGTTTACGCAGGCGGATGGCAAAAAGTTGTCGGTGAAGATGATGCATCAGAAAGAGCGATTCTTTGCTGCTGAGAACGACAACTATCAGACCGTGGTGCTTCCATACGGCAATGGATCGTACGAAATGGTGGTACTTTTACCTCGTGAAGGAAAGGATTTGTCGAGCTTGTTGCAGACCATGGATGCCAAAAAGTGGAAAGATAACCTGAAAAAAACGTATAGCAGCGAGGTTGATTTGAAGCTTCCACGCTTTACATCTGCGTACACCCGTGAGTTGAACGATGTGTTGAAGCTGTTAGGGATGAACACAATGTTTGAGCGTGGCAAGGCCGATTTGACAAAAATGTCAAAGACAAAAGCTTTCGTTTCCATGGTTTTGCAGAAGGCAAAGATTGAGGTTGATGAGGAAGGCTCAAAGGCCGCAGCCGTCACGGTGGTTGAGACACTTGATGCAGCTGCACCCCCTTCTCGTCCTATTATGTTCCACGCCAACCGTCCTTTCATGTATGCTATTGTTGAACATAGTACGGGTACCATCTTTTTCATGGGTACTTATCAAGGCAAGTAAATGGTTTTTAGACTGTTGGTAGATTGCTCTTTTAGCGGAAGAAATAAAAAGGGGCGACGTTACATTGGTAGCGTCGCCCTTATAATTGATTGTTGTAATGCGTTTATCCGTAGATAATTTTTCCGTGTTCGTCTTTATATTCATCCAATCCTTTCTCGTAAGTGGCCATGGCGCGCAGGCTCATACCCACGTTAGAGAAGCCACCATCGTGATAAAGGTTCTGCATGGTGACCTTCTTGGTGAGGTCAGAGAACATCACGATGCAATAGTCTGCACACTCTTCTGCCGACGCATTGCCCAGTGGAGACATGCGGTTGGCAAAGTCGAAGAGCTTGTCCATGCCCTTTACTCCTTGACCAGCGGTGGTGAGAGTGGGTGATTGTGAGATGGTGTTGATGCGCACATGCTTCTCGCGGCCATAGATATAGCCAAAGCTACGCGCAATACTTTCCAACAAAGCCTTGGCATCTGCCATGTCATTATAGCCGAAGAAAGTGCGTTGTGCGGCTACATAAGTGAGCGCAACGATAGACCCATATTCGTTAATGGCATCCAATTTCTTGGCGCTTTGTATCATTTTATGGAAAGAAACTGCCGAAATATCGAGCGTCGTGTCCAGCATTTTGTAGTCCAAGTCATCGTAAGTACGATGCTTACGAACGTTGGGTGACATACCGATAGCATGCAACACGAAGTCGATTTTGCCACCAAGAATCTCCATAGACTGCTTGAACACATTCTCCAAGTCGTCCACGCTGGTGGCATCTGCGGGTATCACTTCGCAATGAAGCTTTTCAGATAAGTTATTCACCGTACCCATTCTCACTGCCACTGGCGTGTTTGATAATGTGATTTTAGCACCTTCTTCAACAGCTCTTTCAGCTACTTTCCAAGCGATAGATCGCTCATTAAGGGCACCAAAGACGATGCCTCTTTTTCCTGATAATAAGTTGTTACTCATATTTACGTATTAAGAGTTTGGTGACAAAGGTACGTAAAAATAATGAAATTGCTGTTTCGCCCTTATCTTTATTGATTCTGCCATCGTTCAAGGAAGACAAAAGTGGTTCACTACTTTTCTCTTAAAAAAGTGGGAAAATTATTATTTTTCGGGCTGTGTTTATTCCGTTAGGAGGCATGGAAGAGCCACCATGGTTGATGAAGGTGTTTGTTCTTGAATTGGGTTTGCTTGGTTGGGAGAATACAAAAAAATACTCAGCGAGATTGAAAAAGTCATGCTTGCGTGCAGTAAGAAATAGGAAATGTGAGTAAGAACGATTTCCCTCATTTCTTATGATCATTATAGATTAGAGATGCAGTATGCAGCAGAAGAGTCTCCCCATTCCCAACCAACATAAGGAACTATCCTTGCTACTAATTTCTTCATAGGAAGTTTAGTATCATTATTACCATAAAAAATGAAAATATACATAGGAAAGCGAGGTCTCTTTTAGTTCTTTTTTGTAAGAATGTGGTAATGCTTTCTATGTAACAAATAAGGAGAATTAAATAAAGAGGTCCCGTGCTGATAATCATGTTCTTTCCCTTAATACAAGATTGTATTCCAGCTATTATGGCAAAACTGGCACCAATAAGAAGCATGAGGGTCTTCTTGCTGTTTCTTTCTTTTTCTTTGCAAATATCATAAATTTGAAAAGGGAGTAAAACTATAATGTAGAACCAAACAATCCAATTATTTGATAAAGAAGATAAGAAAGCATACATGATGTTATAGTTGGAGAATTTATATGTCAAAATTACTATAAAAAGATATAAACAATAAATAAGTGGTTGATTATGTTTTCTTCTTATCTCTTTTTTTTCTGTTTCTCTTTCGGTTTTAAGGTTTTCTTTTTGTTTTCTAAAGCATTGTCCTTCTTGAATTTGGTGAGCTGTTCTTTTGTTTGAAGAGCATTTTGTTTCTGTTGTTCAGCCCATGCATCAATGAAACTACCCGCTCCGGTAGAAACGCCAAAGTCAAACTCTCGCGGCTCTCTTCTTTCCTTTGAACGATATGGAACCTTGATGATGTCCGCCGAATCAATGCGTTCTACCGTCACCATGGCAACGCCGTCGGCGAGTATGCCCAACTCTTTGGCCGCTCCCCACGACAGGTCAATAATCCTTCCGCGTGTGAAAGGTCCCCTGTCAGTTACCTTGACGATGACCTCTTGCTTGTTGGAAGGATTGGTTACCTTTAATAATGTTCCAAATGGATAGGTGCGATGGGCACACGTCATACTATCATGATGCAGCCTTTCACCGCTGGCTGTGCGTGCTCCTGTCGCTCTTTTAGAATAATAAGTGGCTTTACCCTTCTGCTTTTGAGCCAGCAGAAAGGTAAAGCCTGTCAGTAGAATTAAAAATAAGATACTTATTTTTTGAAAATTCACCCCATATTGTTTTGGGTTTATACCACACCCTGTGCCATCATGGCATGGGCCACTTTCATGAATCCGGCCACGTTAGCACCCTTCACGTAGTTGATGTATCCGTCGGGTTGTGTGCCGTATTTCACGCATTGTTCGTGGATAGAGTGCATGATGTAGTGCAACTTCTCGTCTACTTCTTCCTCGCTCCATGTGAGTCGGATAGAGTTTTGAGTCATTTCCAAACCAGAGGTAGCAACGCCACCAGCATTGACAGCTTTACCTGGTGCAAAGAGTTGTCCGGCTGCAACGAACTTGTCAACAGCCTCAGCCGTGCATCCCATGTTACTTA
>CAMQBP010000169.1 GCA_946999025.1 uncultured Prevotella sp.
GAACTTGAAATAGGGCGATGATTGGATGCGCTGCACCAAGCGTTGCGACAGCGTACTATGATCGTTGTCAACTACGGTGATGTAGATGTTCTTCACTTCCAGGCTGGTAATCCACGGAAACACCAGCATGATGGCGATGGGAAAGAACAGGATCAGCTTGGGTATGAACGGATTGTGCCGAATCTGGATGAACTCTTTCTCGATGAGATAGGACAGTGTCATGACAGTCTGATTTTAAATTTCTTCAACGCAACGGCTAACAATACCACGGCCATGGCAGTGAGTACAGCCAGTTCTTGGTACACCATCTGCACGTCAACGCCCATAATCATCAGTTTCTTCATGGCCGACACATACCACCTGGCTGGGATGATGGCCGAGAGATAACGCAGAATGGCCGGCATGCTCTCGATGGGATAAATCATTCCTGAGAGCATCGTGCTTGGCATCATGAGCAACATACCCGACATCAGCAAGGCCACTACTTGCGTGTTAGCAACCACACTGATGAGCAATCCCAAAGCCAACGACAGCAGGATGTACAGCAACGAAACACCAAAGATGAGTGCCACGTTGCCCGCAATGGGCACGGCCAGGATAAACTTCGAGATGAGTAAGATGCTGATGAGTATCATAATGGACAGCACAAAGTAAGGCACAGCCTTGGCTATCATGATGTAAAGTGGCTTGACAGGCGATACCAGGAGCACCTCCATCGTACCTCTTTCTTTCTCACGGACAATGCTCACCGAGGTCATCATGGCGCAAATGAGCATCATGAGCATGCCCATGGTGCCAGGAACAAAGTTGTAAGCACTCTTCATCTGTGGATTATACAGCAGTTGGGTGTTGACGGCAGGCCTGCTTTCTCCATGCATTTCTCTCGTTAGTTCGTCCATCACGATTTGTTGGGCATACGACACCTGCTGTTCAGCGATGTTCGGATCTGTGTAATCAGCGATGAATTGAACGCCAGCCTGCCCGCTGTACCGATTGTTTCCGAAATCGGGAGAGAAGGCGATGGCCATGTTCACTTTGTTGTCTGACAGCAGTTGTTTGGCCTCTTTCGTCGTTCCAACCGTATGAGTGACAATGAAATTGCCCGACGCATCCAGGCTGTGAACCACCTGTTGCGTACGACTATCCATCGAAGAAGTGACAATAGCCACCTTCACATCTTTGATATCGGTGGTGATGGCGAAGCCAAAAATGAGCATCATCACTACCGGCATGCCAAAAAGAATCAGCATAGTGCGCCGATCTCTCATGATGTGTTTCGTTTCTTTGATGACAAATGAGTTAAACTGATTCATTCTTTTTCTCGCTAAACATTATTCTCCACGGGTGGCTTGGCGTGCCAACAGCGTAAACACCTCATCCATGTCGTTGCAACGGTACGTGCGTTTCAGTTCGTCGGGTGTACCCATGGCACGAATCTTTCCATCCACCATGATGGAGATACGGTCACAATATTCGGCCTCATCCATATAGTGTGTGGTGACAAAGACGGTGATACCGCGCGCCGAAGCGGCATAAATGAGTTCCCAAAACTGTCGCCTCGTGGCCGGATCCACGCCCCCTGTAGGTTCATCAAGGAACACCACTTCGGGTTCGTGGAAGATACTTACCGAGAAGGCGAGCTTCTGTTTCCACCCCAATGGCAGCGACTTGACCAGCGAATCGCGATGCTCTTCAAAATGCAACTGCTTGAGCATGTCGTCCATCTTGGTGGCAATGGCTTGCTTACTCATACCATAGATGCCGCCAAAAAGCTTGATGTTCTGAGCCACGGTCATGTCTTCATACAGGGAAAAGCGTTGACTCATGTAGCCAATATGCTTCTTAATCTGCTCTGAATGCTTGCGTATGTCAAATCCAGCTACCTTACCTTTGCCGCTTGTGGGCTTGTTCAATCCCGTAAGCATGTGCATGGCCGTGGTCTTTCCAGCACCGTTAGCGCCTAAAAAGCCAAAGATTTCGCCGCGATGAACACTGAAGGATATGTCGTCAACGGCATGGAACGTCCCAAAAGCCTTGACCAGATGTTCGACCTGAATCACATCTTCCGCTTTCTCTTGCAGCCCCTCTTCCGCCATTCCTTGCTGCTCTTGACCAGACTTATCCTCATGCTTCAGACCCTCAGGATTGAAGATATCGGCAAATTGAGCTAAGATTTCATCGGGACCATCGATAGCTCTCACCCGCCCATTGTCCAGAAAAGCCACCCGCTCACAGCAGCGAATCTCGTCCAAATAAGGCGTTGCGGCCACGATGGTGATATTCCTTTCCTTCAGCATTCCCAGCATCTGCCACAATTCTTTGCGCGAAACAGGATCAACACCTGTGGTGGGTTCATCCAAAAACAGCACGCTTGGTTGATGGACAAGCGCACAAGAAAGAGCCAATTTCTGTTTCATACCACCCGACAACGCACCCGCCTTCCGATTTTTGAAAGGCTCTATCTGCGAGTAAATGGCTTTGATTCCATCGTATCCGGCAGCGATGGTGGTCCCAAAAAGATCAGCAAAAAACTGGAGATTCTCCTCAACTGTCAAATCTTGATACAACGAAAACTTGCCCGGCATGTAGCCCACACGCTGGCGAATTTCTTTATATTGGCTCACCACGTCATAGCCTTCAACACTTACAGTGCCTGCATCAGCCAGCAAAAGTGATGCCATAATGCGAAACAGAGATGTCTTGCCGGCACCATCGGGGCCTATGAGTCCGAACACTTCTCCTTGCTTCACGCTGAAAGAAACATCATCCAGTGCCTGGACATCATCGTAACTTTTGGTGATATGGCTTACTTCTATCGCGTTCATGCTTATCTTACAACTTCATCCCACCATACATACCTATCTTTATATGACCGTCATTTTGTACGGCAATCTTCACGGCATACACCTGATCGGCACGTTCGTCATCGGTCAAGATGGTCTTCGGGGTGAATTCAGAGCGTGGTGATATCCAAACCACCTTTCCCTTATACTCCTTGCTGGTGTCATCTCCGTAATCGCTAAAGACAGTCACTTGCTGCCCAATCTTCACCTTTTCTAACTGCCGACTGGTGAGATAGGCACGCAAAAAGAGGTTCTTGGTGTCAGCAACCTTAAACAATGGCTTACCGATAGAGGCGAACTCACCTTCTTCAGCATACTTCTCAAGCACGGTACCCGTGAGCGGTGAGGTGACATGACACTTCTTCAACTGGTCAAGTACCTGATATTTTTGGATGTCGTTCGCACTGATTTGGGAATTCAGCGCACGCGTACTACTGTTCAAAGAAGACTGCTGTGCAGCCAATTGGCGCTTCAACACCCGAACGGCCGATGTGGCATCGTCCAATTGTTTGCGGTTGGCAGCCCCATCATTCACCAGTCCTTCAAAACGTTGACGCTCCTGTTCGGCCTGGTTGAGCTGCTGTTTGAGCACGGCTATCTGCGCGTTTACATCCGGTTTCTGATTGGCAATTGACTTGGAGTTGGCCCCTACTTGACGCGCTTTCAAGGTCAATTGAACCGTATCTATCAAGCCTACCTGCTGTCCTTCACTCACTTCAGACCCTTCGGTAACCCCCAGTTGCAACAATTTGCCGTTTTGTTCGGCCGACACAACGACCTCCGTCGCTTCAAAAAGACCGGTCGCATCGTATTTATTCTCGTGTGACGAACATGCCGACAAGATGCCAACAAGCCCGACCATCACTATCTTCATCGTTTTCATATCAGTTGTTATTGATGTTTTTGAGTTGATAAATTGCTTGCAAAAGCTGTATTTCGTGAATGGTTTTCTGCTGCCGTGCCTCGCTCACCGCATTGACGTCGCGCAGCATTTCGTTGATGGTCTCAATGCCATTCTGCACCTTTTTCACCGACGTGTCATGGATACGCTCACGCAAAGTGATAATGCGCGTGTCTTGTTCCAGTTTTTTGCGCAGGTCATCCACCACCCCTGCCGACTGCTGGTTTTGCAAACGTGTGTTGAAAAGAAAGGTTTCACGCTCGCTTTCAATCTGCATTTTCTTGGTTTCCAGATTCCTCAAATCGTTTTTACGCGTATAAAAAGGTGCCACGTTCCATGACAACGTAATGCCACCTGCAATCATACCCGGACGCATGATGTCCATCACTTTGTTATGATACATGCCCATGGCGAAAGCACTTATCGTGGGATTGAGCTGGCTGTTCAATGCCTTGCGCTGCGTATCGAGCAACTTTGACTGCGCTGTAAAGTACGACAATTCGGGACGATGCGACGTGCTGTCTGGCAAAACTTCTGGCATGACAGGCTTCGCCAGTTGGGTTTTCTCATCCACCTCCTGTCCGATGAACAGTCCCAGCATCCGCGCATACGAACGTCTTGAAGCACGAAGACTGCCCTCTTGCTGCTCGGCACGAACCTGTTCTACGGCCACTGCATCCAAATCAGACTGGTTAGCAACGCCACCTTTCAACATGGCTTCAACGGTATTGCGACTCAACTGCAAGTCGTTTTGTAAGAGTTTTACTTGCTTGAGTTGTTCATCCAGCATCAAAATGCCGAAATATAGCTGGTCCACTCGCTGGTTGATGTCGTACAAACGCACGTTCAACTGGTTTTCGTCAACCTCGGCTTGCGCCTTTGCCAGCTGTTTACGGGCTGCGATACCACCACCATCATAAATCACCTGGTTAACCTGTACGCTGCCATTGAGCAGGTAGTTCTTCATATCAGCTTGGCCCGAAGCCTTCATTTGTTCGGTCAAATCCAGCGGTTCGGTGAACCCATTGGCTTCCAAACTGACCTTCACTTTTGGCAAATAGGCCTTTGAAGCGTTGGAAACCGTGTAGTTCATGCTCTGCCTGACCAACTCGTATTGCTTGATGACGGGATACTGTGTGCGTGCCAACTCATGGCAACGCTCCAACGTAAGCTGGGCAAAGCCTTGCACGGCAACAGCAGACAACAGCAGCAGTATAATTCGTTGTTTCATATACTTTGTGTTAGTTATGTTTGCAAAAATACAATATTTTGCGGTAATTGTTCTTACC
>CAMQBP010000170.1 GCA_946999025.1 uncultured Prevotella sp.
AGGTGGCCATCTGTTTCCAACATTTTAAGTACTACTCCTCAAACGAAACATAGGGTTTGAGACGCTCAATGGCCTCGGGTGTGAAATCTTTCAACATGCCCAGGTCTTCCAACCGATGGATAGGTCCTTTCAGTCGACGATAGTCAGCGATGGCACGAGCTCGGTAATAGCCCATGTAGGGGTGCCGCTTCAGCTGACTGATGGATAGTTTGTTGATGGACAGGCGATGAATTTGACTGGCATCACGTAGTGGTAAAGAAAAATAAGTCAATGCGTCTTCGGGGAAATCCTCAATTTCTAACAGCTGTCGGGTGTTGTAAAAGCCTCCTAAGCGCGTTCGGTAGTTCACAATTTGGCGGGCGAAATAGCTACCAATGCCCGGCACTTTTTTCAACATGGACGTGTCGGCGGTGTTGAGAGCGACATGCTCGGTAGATTTGATTTTGATGGGAAAGCGAACGGTGTCACGCGCCAATTCAGGCGTTGGTGCTGCATTTGCAGCGAGTGTTGACGCAGGTAGATAATCAGAACTGATGTGAATGTATGGCTCCATAGCAAGATATTGCTTACGCGTCAATCCATACAAGCGGGAAAAATCGGAAGCCTTGCGATACACACCACCGGCCGCTCTGTATTTATAGATATTGCGCACCTGCCACGGTTGCAATCCCAAACGCAATAGGTCTGTGCTGTCGGCAGTGTTTGGGTCAAAGGGAAAGAGTTCGGCTTGTCGCCCTTCCACCCGATAATATGCTACGGGTTGAGAGCTGGAATCGTATGATCTGCCCGACTCTTTGATGAAAACGGTGTCACGATCAGAGCCGCCTGCAGTTGTTTTTTCTTCGTCACTGAGCAAGAAAAACAGGGTTGTAGCACAAATACCTACCGTGAGCAGGAAGATGAGAGCTTTGCGATCGGACTTGTTGAAATAAAAAAAATCTTTGATGGACATGGCAGATTCGGCAAATGATTTGATACAAACGTGCTGTTGATATCTTGAAAATATTGTATCTTTGCATAAAATAGGCTACGCCTCAACAAAGTAAGTAAACTTCCTTTGTCTTCGGCTTGCACTATTTTTGCATGAAAATAGTTCAGTTTCTTATGCAACAAATCATACAATTCATCAAGCGCTACCCCTTTACTACTGTACTTATCCTTGGTATTTGGGTTGTTTGCTTGATTCCAATACCAGAAACCCCACTGAGTGGTATCACGCTCATAGACAAGTGGACGCACGTGGCCTTGTACACAATTTTGGGTTGTTGCATTTGGATTGAAACTGCCCGCAGCCGCCAAAAGCTAAGTAACAAACAGCTATTTATCCTCACATTTGCGGCACCAATCATCATGGGAGGCCTGATAGAAATCGTTCAAGCAACCTGCACAGGAGGCAACCGCAGCGGCGAGTGGATGGATTTTTTGGCCGACAGCATCGGTGTTGTGCTGTCACTGCTTATCGGTATTCTTCTGGCAACGTGTCTTTCCAAGCGGAAAAGGGATTCGTGAGCATGTATTTGTTGTAGAAACGCGCATCTCCAGTGACCTCCGGACCAATGAAGTCTGGCTTCTCGTAAGGTTCATCTTCTGACTTCAATTCCACCTCGGCCATGACAAGTCCCTCGTTATCGCCGTAGAATTCATCCACTTCAAACACATGATGGCCACTTTTAACGAGATAACGACGCTTATCAATAGTACCTCCTTGACAAAGTTGTAGTAGATGCGAGGCTTCATCGAGCGTGATTTTTGTCTCAAACTCATAGCGCGTCATTCCGCCATGAGTTGTTCTTCCCTTGATGGTCAGGTATGCTTCGTCGTCACGAACACGAATCCTCACCGTCGCATTAAGGCAAGGTATGTATCCCTGTTGGATGTGACTACTGGAAAAGGCGGCACGCTTGAATGCTCCGCCTTTCTTGACAAGGAACTTGCGTTCTATCTCAAATCCGCTCATCCGTTATACGTTCATGGCGACAATAATCCAAATGATGGCACAAACAAGCAATGCAATGGAGAGCCATTTAATGACATTCCGCGCTTGTTTTTCTTGTCTTGCCTCGCGCTTAGCTCGATTCATTTTGCTTTTTTCACTCATAGTTGTATTATTTTAAAGGTTCATTAGTCATTTTCATCCGCCACGGGGAATTCCATGAGGTAAGCCTTGATAAACTCATCCAGCTTACCATCCATCACTGCGTCTACATCACTTGTCTGATAATTGGTGCGGTGATCTTTCACACGACGGTCGTCAAAAACATAACTTCGGATTTGACTTCCCCATTCTATCTTCTTCTTTCCAGCCTCAATTTTAGCTTGCGCCTCCAACCGTTTTTTCATGGCACGGTCGTAAAGTTGGCTCTTCAAGAGCTGCATGGCCTTGGCTCGGTTCTTCGGTTGGTCACGTGTTTCAGTGTTTTCAATCAGAATTTCTTCTTCCTCTCCCGTGTCAGGATCTTCGTATTGATAGCGAAGACGAACGCCAGACTCCACCTTGTTCACATTTTGTCCACCCGCACCACTCGATCGGAACGTATCCCACGACACCCGAGCAGGGTCAACAAACACCTCAATGGTATCGTCCACCAGGGGTGAAACAAAGACACTGGCGAAGCTGGTCATGCGCTTTCCCTGGGCATTGAATGGAGAAACGCGCACCAAGCGATGCACTCCGTTCTCGCTCTTCAGGTAACCGTATGCGTATTCGCCACCTTCTATCTTCATCGTCACGCTCTTGATGCCAGCCTCATCACCGTCCTGAATATCACTGATGGTACACTTGTAACCATGAGCCTCGGCCCATCTCATGTACATACGCATGAGCATTTGTGCCCAATCCTGACTCTCAGTACCGCCTGCTCCTGAGTTTATCTTCATCACACAGTCCATTGGATCTTCGGTTTGGCGAAGCATGTTCTTCATCTCCAAATCCTCGATGGCGGCGACAGCCTTGGCATAGTCGGCATCCAACTCGTCTTCCGTGATCATGTCATCACGATAGAAATCGAATGCCAACTCCAATTCATCAGCCAACTGACGCACCTGCTGATAACCAACGAGCCACTTCTCAATGCCCTTGACCTTAATCATTTGCTCTTGGGCTCGCTTTGGATCTTCCCAAAAATCAGGCGCTTGTGTCCGTAGTTGTTCTTCTTCGAATTCTACCTTTTTCTGGTCTATGTTCAAATACCGATGAAGTGCTTCGGCACGCTCCATCACATCTTTTAACTGGTCGCTTGTTATCATTATTCTTCGTACATGCTGTCAATGGCGTCCTTGTAGATTTTATAAACGGCCGGACGTCTAATTTTCAATGTATTCGTCAATTCCCCCCGCTCCATGTTGAAATGGTGAGGAAGAAGTGTGAAACGCTTGATTTGCTCATAGTGGGCCAACGACTGCTGTAAAGTCTTGATGCGTTCCATCATCATATCATTGATTTGCTTGTTTCCACATAAATCTTCTCTATCCACATAGCTGATGCCATGATCGCTGGCATATTCTTCCAAGAGCCTGAATTCTGGTACTATCAATGCCGAAACAAACTTCCTCTGATCTGCGATTACAACCACTTGATCAACATACTTGTCCACCAAGAGCATCGCCTCTATCATCTGCGGTGCGACATATTTTCCGTTACTCGTTTTGAAAAGATCCTTGATTCGCTCTGTCAGGTACAGCTCTCCATCTTTCATGTAACCTGCATCGCCCGTATGGAAGAACCCATCCTCATCAAAAGCAGCGGCATTCGCATTGGGCAGTTCATAATATCCTCTTGTGATGGTAGGTCCTTTGAGCAGGATTTCATCATTCTCTCCTATCTTAATCTGAATGCCATCAATAGGTCTGCCTACCGATCCTACCGTGTATGGTTTGTCGATACGATCACAGGAAACGGTGGCCAAGCTCTCGGTGAGGCCATAACCAACCATCATATAGATACCAATGGAATGGACAAACTCCTCGACTTCTGGTGAAACATAAGCACCAGCCGTGGGAAAGAAATGTGGGTTCTGCAAACCTATCTGCTTGCGAACCAATGCCATGACACTCTTATTATATACTTGATATTCTGCTGACAAGGCCAGAGGAGGACGTTTTCCTTTACTCAAATAGTCGATATTATATTTCTTTCCAACGGCCAATGCCCTGTTGAAAAGTTTCTTTTGCACGGGATTGGCACTGTCAATGCGCTCTTTCACCGCTATATATACTTTCTCCCAAAAGCGAGGAACAGCTGACATAGCGGTAGGTTTCACTTCACGCATGGTCTGCTGTATTTCTTTGGGATAAGTGTTTATAATAATGTGGGCACCCTCCGTTAGACACAAATACAACCAACCACGTTCAAAAATATGCGTAATGGGCAGAAAACTCACCACACGGTCTTGCTCTCCAACAGGCACACTTTTTCCATTTGCTTCCATGGCTGCGTCGTACTGACCGTAGGTCAATACCACACCCTTGCTTACCCCCGTGGTTCCACTGGTATACAGGATGTTGCAAATATCCTCGTCATTGGCATCTGCCCATCGCTTCTCTACCTCCGTCTGATGTGGTAGATTCTCACCTAATCTAATAAAGTCTTCAAAGTAAACAGCATTTGGATCGTACGAACTCACTCGCACACTGTGATCAAAAATAATGATTCGCTCGAGTGTAGGACATAGGGAAAAAATACGATGTGCTTTGTTATACTGCTCTTGTTCACCAACAAAGAGGAAGCGTATCTGTGCATTATTTATCATATATTGTATCTGCTGCTCACTGCAGGTTGCATAGAAAGGGATGGAAACGACCCGAACCCCATACGCGCCAAAATCAGTATATAGATACTGGAGACAGTTTTGTGCAAACACACCGATATTCTCTTGCGGTTTCAATCCAAAGTCTATCAACGCATTTGACACCTGATTCACGCGCAAAGAGAACTGCTTCCAGGAAACGGTTTTCCATTTCAAACTGCCAAAGCTACGAAAGGTCAGCGCATCCCGCGAACCATATTTCTTTGCTTGTTCATG
>CAMQBP010000171.1 GCA_946999025.1 uncultured Prevotella sp.
AGAAGTCTTAAAAATGCTAACAGCACTCATTAAAAGTCAACAACAATAGACAAAATATTCATCAAATCGTTGCATTTAAAATATATAGCAATCTATAAATTTGTTGTAACTATTGAAAAAAGTCTATTAACTTGTAAACTTGTCAACTCGTAAACTCGTAAACTAAAAAAATACAAGCCATGTCAAAAAATATAAGTTTTACAATTAAATTTTGGCGTCAGAACGGTCCTAAAGACAAGGGACATTTTGACACTCACGAGATGAAGAATATCCCTGACGATACTTCTTTCCTCGAAATGCTTGACATCCTCAATGAGGAACTCATAGAGGATGGTAAAGAACCGTTTGTTTTCGATCACGACTGCCGTGAAGGTATCTGCGGTATGTGCTCACTCTATATCAATGGTGTGCCACACGGAAAGACCGAACGTGGCGCAACAACCTGTCAGTTGTACATGCGTCGTTTCAACGATGGAGATGTCATTACCGTGGAACCTTGGCGTTCGGCAGGCTTTCCTGTCATCAAGGATTGTATGGTAGACCGTAACGCTTTCGACAAAATCATCGCTGCCGGTGGCTATAATACCATTCGTACAGGACAGGCGCAGGATGCCAACTCCATCCTTATTCCAAAGGAGAAGGCCGATGAGGCCATGGACTGTGCTTCCTGCATCGGTTGTGGTGCCTGCGTAGCAGCTTGTAAAAACGGCTCTGCCATGCTCTTTGTGAGCTCCAAGGTTAGTCAGTTAGCCCTGTTACCACAAGGTCGTCCCGAGGCTGCCAAGCGTGCCAAGGCCATGGTACTCAAGATGGATGAGCTGGGATTTGGTAACTGTACCAACACTCGTTCATGCGAAGCCGTGTGTCCAAAGAATGAGTCTATTGCCAATATCGCACGACTGAACCGTGAATACATCACGGCAAAGTTTAAAGATTAAGCAGCTCTTGTTTTGCAAATTCACGCTTTAGTCGAGCGTATTTGCAATTCTTAAACTCATAAAAATAGCCCATACGTCATCTTTGACGTATGGGCTATTATAATGTTCGCAATAAGATGACGCATCAAATGAATGCGTGTTCGTGGTTTAACGATTGGCCAAAAGTCGTTTACTAAAGTATCTTACGGGATACCATACAGCCATCCAGCCAACGGCAATCACCGTGATGAAGATTAAGAAAATATCTAAATAGTGGACACTAACGGGATAAGCATTGACAACAAAGTCGCCAGAGCTTTGCCCAAGTGATACGAAACCGAAGGTCTGTTGAAGCCAACAGAGTAGCAAACCCAACAGAATGCCTATGAGAGCACCTATGACTGATATCATTCGACCTTCGAAAAGAAAGATTATAGTGATTTGTTTGTCGCTGGCTCCGATGTTTCTTAACGTCACCACATCGTTCTTCTTGTCAATCATGAGCATGGAAAGCGAGCCGATGATGTTAAAGCACGCCACAACCAAGATGAACGTAAGGAAGAAATAAGCGATAATCTTCTCGATCTGCATGATCTTGAATGTGTCCGCTTGTTGTTCAAAACGGTCAAGCACCTTGTATCGACTTCCTACGATAGTCTGTATCTCTTTCTTCACCTCCTTGAGGTTACTGTTCTCTTGAAGTCGGAGTTCAAGTGAGGAGATGCGTCCCTTCATGTCAAAGAGGTTGCGTGCAAATTCAATGGAAGTCAGTATATGTCCCTTGTCATATCTGGCTTGATTCACCGAGAACACCACGCCTGGTGATAGAAGAGAGTCTACCGCAAACCCGCTGGCAGGATTACTCATGTCCAGCTGTCCTGACCGCTTGGGTGCGTAAATCTTGAGGTAACCGTTCCAAGTTGCGCCTACATCAAGTGTTTGTGCCAATCGAATGCCGATGATTCCATATTCCAAGTTGCCGGCGTGCAATTCATATTCGCCGTCACCATACAGGATTTCCTTGATATGAGTGAGCTTATCAAAATTGTCATCCACGCCTTTGATGGTCACCATGGTTAGTTTGTCGCCATACATGGCCATTGCCATGTCCTCCACATTCTCTGTGGCTACATCCACCTGGCGAAGCTGTTTAACCTTCGTCAGCAAAGGGTCGTTGGCGTTGGCTGATTTCCCTTCCGAAGGAACTACTTCGAGTTGTGGGTCGAAGTTGGTCAAAAAAGATGCCACCAAGTCATGAAAACCGTTGAAAACGCTCAACACAATGACCAATGCCATCGTTGCCACCGCCACACCTATTACGGAGATAATGGAGATGACATTGATGGCATTCGTGCTCTTTTTTGAAAAGAGATAACGACGTGCGACAAATAAAGGAAAGTTCATTTACTGGAATATTTGTGCTCTGTGTCGTTGTTTCATTTCTTCAACAGTTCGTCGATGTGCTCTATGTAGTCAAGGCTGTCGTCGATGAAGAAACGCAATTCAGGAACGATACGCAGCTGATTGCGTACGCGTGTGCCCAAGTCGTAACGAATGGTTTTCTCATTTGCCGTGATGTTCTTGAGGATTTCCTCCGCTTTTTCTGACGGAAAAATACTCAAGTAGGCCGTGCAAATGCTCAAATCAGGACTGACACGTACCCGGGTAACACTTACCATGACACCATGGGTAGCTCTTGTTTGCGATTGAAATATGATGGCGAGTTCTTTTTGAAGCAGTCGCGCAATGCGGTTTTGTCTTGTCTCTTGCATAAAATTTGTATTTTAAGGGTGTACAATTTAGTGGAAAACTTAGTGGAAGACAAAGATAATTATAATAGTTGACAATTAATTCTTTTTTCGTATTTTTGTGGCGATGGTGACTATTTCTCCTACAAAACCACGGGCAAGAATATTGGAATTAGATTATCTCAAGTGCGTCTTTATTCTCTTGATGATAGTCTTTCATCTTGTCTATATTGGCAATCGCTATCCTGTTGCCAAGGCTTTTGTGTACACATTCCACATGCCTGGATTTCTCATTATTTCGGGTTATCTGCTCCATGTACAGAAGCCTGTTCCACAGTTTTTGCGATATATACAGTGGATTTTCGTACCTTATTTGCTGATGGAGAGTGGGTATGTGGTCATGGCATCCGTCTTACCCATTCGTGAGCATATTCAGCAGCTCACCTTTGGCTTGTTTCTTGATAAGCTGTTTTTACACCCGTTGGGACCTTATTGGTACCTGCATACGCTGATGTTGTGTGGTATCGTTACTTATGTCGTTGCCCAATCTGCCAATCATCATCGTGTGTGGATGCTGTTGGGCGTGTTGTTATGCTTGTGGGTGTTGGCACTTTTGGGACTTGTTACTTGGATCAATGCTGTGTATTTTTGTGTAGGTGTTGCGTTGCGTCTGTATCATCGACCGTTCATTGATACATTCCATCCTGCATGGTGGTCGTTCATAGGGATTGTATTGGTTGCCACTTGTGTGCCAAATGCGCTTCAAAGACACACCATAGGGGGCATGCTCATCGTGTATTTCGTCATCTCTTTCTTGCTTTGGCTGTATCCCTATTTGCCCAAAGGTGTGGCAAAAATCTCCCTTTTCATCGGTAGAAATTCTCTTATTCTGTTACTTTTCTCTCCCATGTTTACGGTGCTTTCCAAGCTGTTTCAATCTTACCTATTGTTCGAACCGTCAGGAATGCTTTTCATGTTGGTGGCTTTGCTGTTTACGGTAGTTGGCAGTTTCACCGTTGCCTATACCTTGCAAAAGTTGCATATAGCGCAGTATATTTTTGGAAAGTCAAGGATTATCAAATAATACCCCGTCTGTTTGTCCTTTTAGGAGCTTCTTGTCATTCGTTTAACTTCTTCCTAATGATGGTCAAACCGTCGCGAATGGGCAAGATAACCTTTTCCACTCGTGCATCTTGTGCGATGAAATCGTTGAAATGAGCAATCCCTTGTGTCTGTGCATCGTGTTGATAGTGCGGGTCAATCACATGTCCATCCCACAACGTATTGTCGGCAAGAATGAATCCACCAGGCCGCAATAGCTTCAACACCGTTTCGTATGTCTCTATATAAGTGCGCTTGTCGCCGTCGATAAACGCCATATCAAACACGACATTTAGCTTGGGAGCTTCAACGTTTGCGTCGCCAATGATGAAATGAATCTTTGATGCAACAGGACTATTTTCTATCCATGGCCGTGTAAAATCCTCCTTTTCATCGTTGATTTCAAACGTATACAGTCGGCCGTCTTCATCCAATCCCTCCGCCATACAAATGGCACTGTAGCCACTGAAGGTACCTACTTCTAAAATATTCTTGGGCCGAATCATCTCTACCAGCATCTTAAGCAGTCGTCCTTGCAAATGTCCGCTGGCCATACGTCCATGTACAGTGTGGATGTTTGTGGCGCGATAAAGACGGTATAGATAATCGCCTTCGGCATCAATGTGTGCGAGCAGATAACGTTCTAATTCAGTATTCACGGGAAGTTTTTTAGTTTATGAGTTTTTTAGTTTATGAGTTTACGAGTTCACAAGTTGATGGTTTTTTGACAGACCAGTTCATTAGCGTTCAACTTGCAAGCCATTAACTCGTGAACTTGTAAACTTGTCAACTCGTAAACTTGTGAACTTGTAAACTTATCAACTATCCAACTACCGCCTCGATGGCCAATTTATACGAGTTCAACCCGAAGCCTGCAATGACACCAAGGCATGCCGATGAAATCATACTTTTATGGCGAAACTCCTCTCGGGCGTGCACGTTCGAGATATGAACCTCAACGACAGGCGTGGTGAGCGAGCGGATACAATCGAGCAAGGCAATGCTGGTGTGGGTGTAAGCACCTGCGTTGAGCACGATACCATCGTACGAAAAGCCCACTTCTTGCAACTTGTTGATGAGTTCACCCTCGATGTTGCTTTGGTAATAATCAATCTCCGTCTGTGTAAAATCGTGGCGCA
>CAMQBP010000172.1 GCA_946999025.1 uncultured Prevotella sp.
TTGCTGGCGAAGTGGTCGATGTCGACGGCATCACAGGGGGATTTAACCTACAAGCGGCATGGACAATGGGCTATGTCGTGGGGTTAAATATGGCGAAAGAGCCATCTAATCATCAAAACATAACAAATCATGTCAATCAAAAAATGGGAAACATTAAAGTCTGATTATATCATCAAACGACCGTGGCTGACGGCTCGCCGAGACGAGGTAAAACTACCCAACGGCGTGATTCACGACGAATACTATGTGCTGGAATATCCCGATTGGGTAAATGTTATAGCAGAAGACTGCAAGGGAAACTTGATTATTGAACACCAATGGCGACACGGATTAGGCATTGTGTCGAATGAAATTTGTGCTGGCGTGATAGAAAAAGACGAAGAACCGCTCAACGCTGCCAAGCGAGAACTGCAAGAAGAGACAGGCTTTGGCGGAGGCACATGGAGCAAACTCATGACCATCTCTCCCAATCCCAGCACCACGAACAACCTTTGCCACTGCTTTTTGGCAAAGGGTGTAGAACCAATCAGCAGTCAACACTTGGACAAGACCGAAGACATTGAGTTGGAGTTACTGCCTAAAACCAAAGTCTTCGAGATGCTAAAAAACGGTGACTTCATGCAGGCACTGATGATAGCTCCTTTGTGGAAATACTTTTCTGAACATCTGTAAGGCGCATTCATCGTTCCATGGACGCACTGCTCTCTATCTCTCTAAGTATCTTCACACCCTCTTCAACACTCGAAACGTTGCTCACATGCAGCATCCGTTTGCCCTTCACCTCCTTTAAGTCGCAGCGACGGGCATGCTGTGCAATGTAGTTGAGTACGCTATCAAATGCCTTGCTCTTATAATATGCACTCATAGGATTGCTGACGAACTGCAAGGTCATGTTTCCTTGTTTCAGTATGAGCTTCTCGCATCCCAAGCGTTTGCCCACTCGTCGCAACGCTACAACATTCATCAGTTCTACACCTTCATGCGGAACAGGACCAAATCGGTCTTCCAATCTCTGTCTATAAGTCGTCAGATCGTTATCATCTTCAATATTATCCAACTCGCGATACAACAACATACGCTCGCTGCTTCCCGGCACATAGTTATCGGGGAAATACATTTCCAAATCGCTTTCCACGGCACAGTCGTCCACGAAATCGGCGCCCGACACCACTTCTCCACTTGCAATAGACTCTTCGTAAAGGTCGCTGAACTCGTCATTACGCAACTCGGTAACCGCTTGTGAAAGGATTTTTTGATAAGTTTCGTACCCCAAATCCTCCATAAAACCGCTCTGTTCTGCCCCTAACAGATTTCCTGCCCCACGAATATCCAAGTCCTGCATGGCGATGTTGAACCCACTACCCAATTCAGAGAACGTTTCCAAAGCTTCGAGACGTCGGCGCGCTTCGGGCGTGAGAACCGACTTAGGAGGTGCCAACAGGTAGCAAAAGGCTTTGCGATTGCTTCGCCCCACACGTCCTCTCATTTGATGAAGGTCTGACAATCCGATGCGATGAGCATTGTTGATGATGATGGTATTGGCATTACTGATGTCAATTCCGTTCTCAATAATCGAAGTTGAGAGCAATACATCGTAATCATGATTCATGAAGTCTATCAAGACATTCTCCAACTGTTCGGGCGGCATCTGACCATGCCCAATCACCACACGGCAATCGGGTACATATTTTTTAATTATCTTCTCAATCTCCGGCAGCGTAGAGATACGGTCGTTCACGAAATACACTTGTCCGTTTCGGCTCATCTCAAAGTTGATGGCATCGGTAATGATTTCGTGTCCAAACGTACCTATCTCTGTGTGAATGGGATAGCGATTGGGAGGCGGCGTGCGCATGATACTCATGTCGCGCGCACCCATCAATGAGAATTGCAGGGTGCGGGGAATAGGCGTTGCCGACATGGTAAGTGTGTCAACGTTAGTTTTCAGCTTGCGAAGCTTTTCCTTTGTGGACACGCCGAACTTTTGCTCTTCATCGATGATGAGCAAACCTAAGTCGTGCCACTTGACCGACTTGCCAATCAACTTATGCGTTCCGATGATAATGTCGATACGGCCTGCTGCCAAATCATCCAACACCTGACGGGTCTGTTTCGCCGTCCTGGCGCGCGACAAATAATCCACTCGCACCGGCATGCCACGCAACCGCTCTTGGAAAGTCTTGTAATGCTGGAACGCAAGTACCGTGGTTGGCACCAACACGGCCACCTGCTTGGAGTCGCAAGCGGCCTTGAACGCGGCGCGAATGGCCACCTCGGTCTTGCCAAACCCCACGTCGCCACACACCAAACGATCCATGGGACGCGCCTTCTCCATGTCGGACTTCACTTCTGCCGTGGCCTTCACTTGGTCTGGGGTATCCTCGTACAGGAAGCTGGCCTCCAACTCATGCTGCATATAGTTATCGGCACTGAAAGAAAATCCCTTTTCATGCCGACGCTTGGCATACAACTTGATGAGGTCGCGCGCAATGTCCTTGATGCGCTTCTTGGTCTTCTCCTTGAGCCGTTCCCATGCCCCCGTGCCCAATGTCGACAGTCGTGGCGGCTCGCCCGTATCGCTGCGACGGTACTTGGAAATCTTGTACAGCGAGTGGATGGACACATCGACGATGTCGTTTCGCTGATAGATAATGCGAATCATCTCTTGATACGTGTCGCCAGTGGGTACACGCACCAGGCCACCGAATTTGCCTATGCCAAAGTCCACGTGCACAATGAAGTCGCCAGGCTCCATCTCCTGAAGTTCTTTGAGCGTGAGTGCCATCTTGCCTGAGCGCGCCTTATCCGACTTGAGGTTGTATTTGTGAAAGCGTTCAAATATCTGATGATCGGTAAAACAGCATATCCTCAGGTTGTTGTCCACGAACCCTTCGTGCAGCGAAGCATCGCCCGTGCCTTTCAAAGAGAGCGGCTCTTGGAGCCGGGATGATGTCCTTGGGGCGGCAATGTCGTCACGGAGGGTGGCATCGGGCGTGGCTCCCAGTATTTCGCGAAGTCGTTCTACCTGCTTCTTGCTCTCGGCAAAGATGTACAAACTGTACCCTTGCAGCGCATAGTCTTCAAAAGTTTGGCGCAACAAGTCGAAGTTCTTATGAAACAAAGGTTGCGGTGTAATGCTGAAGGTAATAGTGGCCTGTGGCGTGATGGATGGCTGCTGTCCAAACTGGATACATTGAAAGCCAGCCACATCGTGTGCGAATTGCCGTGCCGTAATCAGTTGTTGCTCTCTTCGCAGCGTGCGAATAATCTCCTGTTGCTCCACCTCTGTGGCTCCTTCCATGCGCTCTTGGACCACCTGCGATGCAAAACCTTCATTGTAAACGCGGTCGATGGTGTCGTGAACGTAGGTGAAATCTTTCATCACCAACAACGCGTTGGCGGGCAAGAAGTGCAGGAACGGCACTTTTTCACTGTCTGCGGTGGCCAATTGAGGTACGATTTCTATAGCCGTTAGCTTATACTTGGACAGCTGATCTTGCACGTCAAAGGTGCGAATGGTATCCACCTCATCGCCAAAGAAGTCGATTCGCAAAGGCCATTCGCTGCTAAACGAATAGACATCTACAATGCTTCCGCGCACGGCAAACTGCCCAGGTTCGTACACATAGTCCACCTCTTGGAACCCAAATGTCAGCAAGTTTTTTTTCAGTTGCATGGGGTCGACCGTCTGTCCCACGTTCAACTTGATGGTACCCTCGTCCAGTTTTTGCTTGGACACCACCAGTTCGCACAGCGATTCGGGCGAGGCGACGATGTAAAGAGGCTTGCCCGCCACCAGCTTGGACAATACTTCGGTACGCAATATCTCGTTAGCGGCATCACGTTGCCCATACTTCACGGCCCTACGGTATGACGATGGGAAATACAGCACCTGCTGATTGCCAAGCGCCTGCGTCAGGTCGTGATAGAAATAGCCTGCCTCATCGGCATCCTGTAGAATGAAAAGAATGGTTTTGGACAGCTGTTTGGCCATTCCGGCGAACAGCATAGGGGCGGCAGAAGCCATGAGCCCTTGCAGGAAAACGGTCTTCACCGACTTGTCTTCCAGTGCTTTTCGAAGCGCACCAGCCTGTGGCGACGCTCCATATAGTTGTTGAATTTCTTGTATATTCATCGCAAATGCGTTGAGCATACAAAGGTAATGAATTAAGCTGGAATAATGGACAAAAGCATGAGCTATATCAGACTGTCTGTCAAACCCATTGACTTTGGCCCACAAAGTCAATGAGATTGGGGGGCAAAGTCAATGCGTTTGATGAACAAAGTCAATGCTATTCTTTCAAGACCTACATCGCATTGGAAACCAATAGGTTGCCATCATGCGAGTCAGCTCAATCCTTGGGCATGGGTGGATATTTGCGCAACCAGCCGTCTAAGCGCAAACGCATCACGCCAAAAAAGGCCTCTCCGAAGATGCCGCCACTCATCTTGCTTACGCCCTCACGACGATTGACGAAGACAACCGGCACCTCTTTAATCTTGAACCCTATCTTATAGGCAGTGTATTTCATTTCAATCTGGAAGCCATAGCCCTTGAAACGAACTTGATCCAATGGAATTGTTTCAAGCACACGACGCTTGTAACACTTGAATCCTGCCGTGGTGTCATGCACGTTGAAGCCCGTCACCAACCGCACATACTTGGAAGCAAAGTAGCTCATCAACACTCTTCCGATGGGCCAGTTCACCACATTCACGCCACTGACGTAGCGGGAGCCGATGGAAAGGTCGTAGCCCTCGTCGTGACAGGCGGCATACAGGCGCGGAAGGTCGTTGGGATCGTGACTAAAGTCGGCATCCATCTCGAAGATATAGTCATATTGATGTTGCAGCGCCCACTTGA
>CAMQBP010000173.1 GCA_946999025.1 uncultured Prevotella sp.
CCTCCACACATTGCAACGGTTTTGATGGGTCGCCGCAACAGCTGGTTGGCCTGCACGCACTCCACGTCAAACTCACGTTTGAGCATCATGATGAAGTCATCGGCAGCCATTGGTTCTGCAAAGGATCCGACAACGCCCTCACCACCTTCCACGCCATCAACCAGCTGCGTTTTGCCGATGAACGAGAGGTTCTGCAACCCCATCTTCTCGGCAATTTTGTAGTTCACGCCACCTTTGGCACTGTCCAGGTTGGTGTGCATGGCCACGATGGCCACGTTGTGACGGATGGCCTTCATGACCGTTCGCTGCACATAGTTTTGGTCGGAGATACAAGACAGCCTGCGGAATATCAGGGGATGGTGCGCCACAATAAGATTACACCCCATCGCAACAGCCTCGTCAACAATCTGTTCCGTCACATCCAAACACAATAAAGCCCCTGATAGTTCCGCCTCTGTCAATCCAACTTGCAACCCAGCGTTATCAAAATCTGCTTGCAAGGGCAAAGGCGCGAATCGTTCAAGGGCACTCAGCACTTCTATTATCTTCACGCTACCTATATTATTTAGCTGTTGCAAAGATAATGTTTTCACGGCAAATAAGCAAGACCGCAATGCAGTTTAACGTTATTTTCCGTTTCACATGCTCTTCACAACCCAACTTTTTCTAAAACAAAACCCTATACTCATGCGACCCATCGCAATTGCATCCCCTTCAAAAAAAGAAGATACGGGCATGGCACCAGATGAACACTGACAAGCAAGGAATGGATGATTGTGAACAAGTTGTGAGCCATGGCATCGCTACAGATCGAAGTTGATACCATACTTCAAGTTGATGGAGGGCATGACATGACCGTCAATATAGTGTATCACGACATCAGCACCCCATATTCCAAAAGACGGCAGATAATACTCTATACCCAGCACGCTGGCCGCAGAGAAGCCTTTAAACTCGTGTCCTTCCGCCTCATTCACTGTTTTCTGTTTCGGATTGCCCGTCGTTTCAATGGCTCCCCAGCCTCCCAACAACTGCGCATAGGCATGCAGGTGATCGTTCACAGGGTGAAGATAGCCCGCACCCACACCCATGAAGAAAGCATCCTGGTTGTGCTTTAGGCTTGTCGCCTCGTTGACATAAACGCCTGGGTATGTTCCCCTACTAAAACCGCCATGTATCAGGGCAGCCGCGAACCAGTTGTCTGTTACCATACACCTACCAGCGAGATTATAGTCCCACCCTATCTTCTTGGTCATGCCGGGGAAATATTGCAGGCCACCAGAAAGCTCTATTCGGATGATTTGTGCCTTAACCTTCAATGGGCATGCGCTCATCATCACGACCAGCCAGCAAACGTACCACAGGCGAAAGCTGGCTGATGATTTCTTGCAGGCGCATACTGAGCGCTTGTGACATGTCATGCCCCGATATTTATGGATGATAAATTTCAGCAATGGTTTCAAAATCATCCGGGCGGATGTCCTGATTGTTTATTTTCTTCGCCAAGGCTGCATCGTCATTGAGATATTCCAACAGCAGTTTGCGTTTCTGTCGTTTACTGATGTCAGAGATCGAAATGGTTTTTGGCATTTTGCCGCCTTTCTTTAGTGCCAGATGCTCAATGCTGCCGTTCTGAACGCTGGTAATCTTAAGATATCCGCTCGAGGGAATGGAGTAATCAAAACTGCATGTATAGAATTCGACATACGGTCCTGTTGCAGTCACTGCCATCCACAATGGCTTACGCATCTTTTTCCTCAGAAATTCTGACGGAAGATACTTCAACGTGTGCTTACGCTCAGGATGCGTCTTCTTCCACACAGTAAGCGAGGCGATGTCTTTAGCTTCCACAACGGTCTTCTGCCCATCGTTGACCACAATCGAGAGACGCTTGGTGTTGACATTGGGCATCTCTACACGTCCCACATACTCCTTACCATCTTTCATGATAATCTTTCCTTCTTCCTTGTCGGTAGCGTCTTTAACCAGTCCGTAAATTTGACATCCGCCAAGGGTCATCGCCACGCATACGGCGGCAATAACGGCAAACAGTGATTTCCTCATATCTGTATATTTAGTTAATAGTCAATTTGTGGTCTACCAAACGTAAGCCACTCCTACTTGGAACAAGGTCCGATCGTAGTTTTTAACATACCGGTATTTTGCCTCGGCAAAACCTTTCAGCGATGGAGTGAAATAATACTCACATCCTGCACCGAGGTCAAAATTGAGGTTGCCTTCCGAATCGTCCGCATAGTCATCAGGAAGAATGTCGACACCCGCAGGCTTCTCTATCACATTGTTCAACTTCATGATAGAATACCCCAAACCTAAAACAGGATAAATGCCCAACTTGGGCGTCAATGCGAACACATAGTTGAAGTCGGTGCCAAACTCAATAAAGCTGGCGTTGTTTTGCTTGAAAAAATAGTTGGCAAAGATGCTGAAACGGAACTCATCGCCAAAAAACTTTTGCAAGGTCAATCCGGCACCGCCATGGTTGTAATCTCCACTTGTTCCATAAAGGGCTGAGGCTCCGAACGCATAAGATCCAAAGTCGGTCTTAATTTTGGCGTTTGTTGACATGCAACAAGCAACAATGCAAATAAATGCAATAAATAGTCTTTTCATACGGTGTTTATTTAGTAAAGAATTTAACATTTCAAGGCCTTTGCCTCACGCTCCAATATACGACACAAGTTGATTGAAGATGACAATGCAAAAATAAGGAATAATATTGATATTTTGTTTTTTTTACATACTTTAACCAGAAAAAGTTATTAGTTGACGAGTTGACAAGCTGACGAGTTGACAAGTAAATCAGTATATCAACGCACCTCTCCCCTCCTTCGGAGGGGTCGGGGGAGGCTTCCCCCTCCTGTTAAATAAAATGACAAAAAAACTGCATTTGGTTTTTCATGAAATAGAAAAAACAAGCGATAAAAACCAGCAAAACAACCGTGTTCAACACGCTCAACAAGGCTATGCCACCGTTATAGCATTGAGTTAATGCTGCAATATGTATCACTTTGGCAGTCTACTGCCATGCTTTTGAAGGTCAAAAGCACTGCATTTGCACGGAAAAAGGGCTGTTATTCGACCGAAAAATCAATAAAAAGAGGATAGAAGAAATGGCTTTTTCGCATAACTTATTGACACTGTGGACGATAAGAAGCCTTGAAATGCTTGCGATATTTACGAGCAAGCAAGGACGTCATGAATTTGGCGAGAATTATGAGAAGGCTTTTGTAAAGAAAACGGAAAGACATTCCCGCCCTGTTCATGCTAAGAAGTGGGGAAAACATGGCCCGATGTGTGGCTGATCATCAGCTAACGTCCTGCCGCTCAGTCCCCTTTAATTGGGCATAATCATCCAGCAAATATCGGCGCGAAACCGCCACAGTGACGATGATGGAGAGTACCGCTGCCGTAAACATGGCAACCAACAGCACCACCTGGCACGCCACGGCTGTGAGCACACTGGCGCCTCCCAACAGCATGCCCCACATCACCAACGGCGACACGCCCATGACAATCCACCCCATGCCTGACAGACTGGGCAGGGCCGACTGCTGTATTGCACGCCGCAACAGGTAGCCGAGCGCATGACTGTGGGTGGCACCATTGGCCAGCAAATAGTGGTAAAGCTGCCCATGGTGGCGCAATCCCATATAGTAAACATGCAGGGCTTTGCTGTTTGCGTGGATGAGATGACCGGTCAGCAGGGCCACGACCGGTATCAAATAACGGGGCTCAAACACGTTTGCCCCTCCCATAACCAACAGCAGCACATACAGACTGGCCACCAACACGCCTACAAACGTACCGGCCAACACGGGCAGAAATAATTGCCGCAGGGGCAACTTGGCTCGCACAATGGACAGCGTGGCTCCCCAAACGATAATGAGCAGCGAGAACAACAGTGTGAAGAACGGCTTGTCAAGAGCGACAACCTCGTACAGCAACACACCCAGCACCAAAAGGCTACTCGCCATTTTAAGGAACGAACGAAGCGTCTTCGTAAGCAGTGGGATGTTGAATACATAGAAAACATAGCAGGGAACAAGCAACAGCAAGAGTCCCAAAACACATTGCATGAAAGTGATGTCCATTTTGTCTACGGTGTCAAATTGATAACCACATCAGTCATTTCGGCTACTTGCTCGTCGATGGTTGTCCACAAGACAAGATGCCCGGCGGCCTTCATCGACTGCATATACGACAGCACCAAAGGCACATTTTCGGGTGTCTGCCAAGCCGTTGGCTGGTTGAGAAGAATAATATTTTGATTGAGAACGCCTGCAAACGAGAGCATAACACGCTGTTGCACGTCGGTTGAAAGTGAGCACAACTGCTGCTCATAACACGACTTGTCAACGCCCAACAACTGCCATTGCCTTAAAAGAGCCGTCTTTTGCTCGTGTCGTGCAGGTGCTTCCATATCTACTAACAAATGGAAAAGTGCGGACACGGATATGTCGCCAAACTCAAACTTGCTGGGAACGTATGCCATCATCTGCCGAAAGAAAGGAGCCGACAGTGAGGTGACGCGCTCGCCATCTACCGACACATACCCACTTTCGAGTGGCTGCAAGCCTAAAAAAGCATGCAGCAAAGCCTCCAAAGCCTCTGTATCTTGTGCATGCACGCACGTCAGCTGCCCATCCCTTGCCATGAACGACAGGTCTTTGCATACAACGTGGCTACCCACTTTGATGGTGGCATCCTTGATTTCTATCATACATTGGCAAATTTACACAAAAAATATAAGAATCAACCGACTGTACCGTGATAAAAAATGGCTAAGCACCGGTCT
>CAMQBP010000174.1 GCA_946999025.1 uncultured Prevotella sp.
AAACTTAATCAATAAAAAAATAAAAATTTTTTGTGGATATAAAGATTATATGCTACCTTTGCACTCTATAAAAAATGCGGCAATAGCTCAGTTGGTAGAGCACAACCTTGCCAAGGTTGGGGTCGCGAGTTCGAGTCTCGTTTGCCGCTCTTTTTTTTTACACTTTTAGAAAGTCATCATTTTTGTTAGTCATAGCTAAGAAAGTGACTTCTTTCGTTGACAAACAATAGAAGATGACGATATGAATGATTTGCCGCAATGGTGGAATTGGTAGACACGAGGGACTTAAAATCCCTTGGCCAGTAATGGCTGTGCGGGTTCGAGTCCCGCTCGCGGCACACTAAAACAAAAAATTGATTACTATGCGCAAAAATCTCATCTTTATTTTATCAGTTTGCTCTGTGTTGGCATTCACCTCATGTTCTAAAATGGGGCCGTTGTCAGCAAGCAATTTTACGGTTACCCCCAATCCGTTAGAGACAAAAGGCGGTCAGGTTCCAGCTACCATCAATGGTGCTTTTCCTGAAAAATATATGAAGAAAAACGCTGTTGTGACCGTAATTCCCGAACTAAGATATGGAAACGGACAGGTTGCCAAAGGGGCTGGCTCTACCTTCCAAGGCGAAAAAGTGCTGGGAAACGATCAGATGATTTCTTATCGTTTGGGCGGTCGTTACACCATGAAGACGGCGTTTGATTTCGTACCCGAGATGCAGAAAAGCGACATGTACCTTACTTTCAGCGCTCGCAGGGGCAATAAGAAGATTAACATACCAGCCGTGAAGGTGGCCGAAGGCGTGGTTGCTACGTCCGAATTGTACAAGCAACTGTTGCTGGGTGACGGTGGTTGCATCGCTCCCGATTCTTTCCAACGTGTCAATGCGCAGAAGCAAGAGGCCAACATCAAGTTCTTGGTGAACCAAGCCAACTTGCGCCGAAGTGAATTGAAGAACAACTCCGTTCAGGAGTTTGTAGCCATGTTGAAGCGTATCAATGCCGATCGTGAGAAATTGAACATCCGTAACGTTGAGGTTCAGGCTTATGCATCACCGGAAGGTGGATTCAGCTTCAACGACAAGTTGGCTGGCAAGCGCCAGAATACTTCTGAGGCTTACGTTAAATCACAGCTGAAGCAGACGGGTGTGGCCACTGGCATTGACGCTCACTACACCGCACAAGACTGGGATGGTTTCCAGAAATTGGTTCAGGCCAGCAACATTCAAGACAAGGATGTCATCCTGCGCGTGTTGTCTATGTACAAGGATCCTGAGCAGAGAGAGCAGCAGATTCGTAACATGAGCGAGGCCTTCCGCGAATTGGCAGACGGCATTTTGCCAGAGTTGCGTCGTTCTCGCCTGATCATTAACTATGAGACTATCGGCAGAAGTGATGAGCAAATCAAGGCACAGTATGCCACCGATGCCACCAAACTTGGTGTGGAGGAAATGCTCTATTATGCTACTTTGGAAGACAACATGGCCAAGAAGGAAGAAATCTACAAGCGCACGGCAGAATATTATGACAAAGACTATCGGGCTTTGAACAACCTGGCAACCTTGGCATTCATGAAGGGTGACGAGATGGAAGCCACACGTTATCTCGAACGTGCTTTGCGTGTTAATCCGCAAGCTCCTGAGGCTTTGGCTAACCTGGGTATCATGGAACTGGTTAACGGCAACGTGAAAGAGGCCGAGACCAGCATCGCCAAGGCACTGGGCGAACAGAATGTAAACGTGGCTATCGGTAGTTTGAATCTGGCAAAGGGCAATTTTGCACAAGCAGAGAAAGACTTCGAAGATGTCAACAGCAATAGTGCGGCACTTGCACAGTTGATGAACAAGAACTATGCTGCAGCAGCTGCTACGCTGGACAAGGTAGCAAACCCTAATGCCTTGACGGACTATCTGCACGCCATCGTGGCTGCACGTCGTGGTAACAAGTTTGCTGCAGAATCTTATTTGAAAGAGGCTTTGAAGAAAGACCCCTCATTAAAGACATACGCTGACAACGATTTAGAATTGTCTATCTTGAGATAAGGCAACTGTTTGCTATGAAGCATATTGCCTATTTCTTTTGGCTCACTTTGGTTTTGATGTCGTGCGGTACCGACAGTCATCATTTTAAACTCGATGGTCGGCTGCTGCATCTCAACCAAGGTGAGTTTTACGTTTACAGTCCCGATGGCATCATCGGTGGCATGGACACTGTCAAGGTGACGGGAGGACGGTTCACATACGAGATTCCTTGCGAGAAATCAGGAACGTTGCTCATCGTGTTTTCCAACTTTTCAGAACATCCCGTCTTTGCTGTACCTGGTAAAAAGGTTGAGGTGAAGGGGGATGCTTCGCATTTGAAGGAACTGGAAGTGAAAGGAACGGATGACAACGAGCTGATGACTAAGTTTAAGAAGAAGATTGCCAACGCATCTCCTCCGGAAGTATTGAAATACGCAGAACAGTTTGTGAACGACCATCCCAGCTCGGATGTGGGCAGGTACCTTGTTTCTAAGTACTTTCTCAGAACGCCCAAGCCCAACTACCCCAAGGCCAAACAGCTGGTGGGTGTGATGGTGAAGAAACAGCCCAAGAATGGAGCTTTGAGCCGGTTGCAACGACAACTCTCGGGAGGGTTCGTGGCAGAAGGTGACCGATTGCCATCCTTCTCGGTGACTGATGTGAACGGCAATGTTGTGACAAGCGCAGCTTTGAGTCAGGCTCCACTGGCCGTCATCAATGTTTGGACATCGTGGAGTTACGAAAGTCTGGACATCCAGCGGCAGCTCAATCAATTTCAGAAAAAGCATGCTGGTCGCCTCAAGGTGGTGGGACTATCGATAGACCCCAGCAAAAAGGCCTGCAAGGAGACGTTGGATCGCGACTCTATTCGTTGGTCGAACATCTGTGATGAGGCGTTGTTCGAGGGCAATCTTTTCCGTCAATTAGGCATTTCATCCATACCTTATAATATCATCTTGAAAAACGGACGCGTAGTAGCATGTGGACTTGACGCTCAGGCTCTCATGAAGAAGTTGGAAGAGTTGATCTAAAGCGACTTATCATGCTGGTTAAAACCTATTGTGCAGCTGTCAACGGAATGGAAGTGACAACTGTGACTATTGAAGTTAGTTTAACAAACGGCATCATGTACCATTTCACCGGTCTGGGCGATGAGGCCGTGAAGGAAGGGCGTAGCCGTATTGCTGCCGCCATGCAGTTCAATGGTTACAAGTTTCCGCATGCTGACATCACGGTGAACATGGCACCGGCCGACCTTCGTAAGGAGGGTAGCAGCTTCGATTTGCCCTTGGCGATTGCCATCTTGGCCGCTAATGGCAGCATCGTTTCTGAGGTGCTCGACCAGTATATGATGGTGGGTGAGTTAAGTTTGGATGGTACCTTGCAAGCCGTGAAGGGGGCACTTCCCATCGCCATCCGTGCCCGTAAGGAGCATTTTAAGGGGTTGATTGTCCCCAAACAGAATGTGCGTGAAGCCGCGGTTGTCAACAATTTGGAGGTCTATGGCATGGACTCGATGGTGGATGTCGTGCAGTTTTTGACGGGTGCCAAGTCGTTTGAACCCACCGTCATTGATACCCGAAAAGAGTTTTACGAACACCAATATCGGTTTGACCTTGATTACAGTGATGTTCGAGGACAGGAAAATGTGAAACGAGCGTTGGAGGTAGCGGCGGCTGGAGGGCACAACCTCATCATGGTGGGACCGCCCGGAAGCGGAAAATCGATGATGGCCAAACGCCTGCCAACCATTCTTCCGCCCCTCACGTTGGCCGAAAGTTTGGAGACAACACAGGTCCACAGCATCGCAGGTAAACTGGGTGCCGATACGTCATTGATAGCACAACGCCCATTCCGCGCCCCACATCATACCATCAGCGAGGTGGCATTGGTGGGTGGCGGGTCCACGCCGCAGCCGGGAGAGATTACGTTGGCCCATCATGGCGTTTTGTTCTGTGACGAGCTTCCCGAGTTTAATAAATCTACGTTGGAAGTGTTGCGCCAACCATTGGAAGACCGGAAAATTACCATCTCGCGTGCAAAATACACCATTGAATACCCTTGTAGTTTCATGTTTGTGGCATCGATGAATCCCTGTCCGTGTGGTTATTATGGCGATCCCACGCATACATGTGTCTGTACTCCCGGTCAGATTCAGCGATACCTCAACAAAATTAGCGGTCCATTGCTCGACCGCATCGACATACAATGTGAAATCACGCCCGTTCCTTTCAAGGATATTTCCAAGGCAGCTCCTGGAGAACCGAGTGCCAATATTCGTGAGCGCGTCATTGCGGCCCGTGCCATTCAGATTGAAAGGTATAAAGACTGCAAGGGAATTTATTGCAATGCGCAAATGACGGAGCGCATGATTCATCGCTTTGCTGAACCTGATGCCGATGGTATCAACATGCTCCGCATGGCGATGGAACGGCTTAGTTTGTCGGCTCGGGCATACAATAGAATTCTGAAAGTGGCCCGTACCATCGCAGATTTGGAGGGTAGCGAGCATGTTAAGACCGAACATTTGGCTGAAGCCATAGGCTATCGTAGTCTGGACAGAGGCGATTGGGCTGAGCGATAGCGCAGCATGATCCAGTTTTAACTACTCCCATTATTTTGCCATCTCTGCGATTTATCGTAATTTTGCATGAAGAAATATTAAAAAATAGCTATACTCATGGAGGAGAAAAAATTTAAGCGAACAACCGTTACGGCCGCTTTGCCATACGCAAACGGTGGAGTTCATATCGGTCATCTGGCTGGCGTTTATGTGCCGGC
>CAMQBP010000175.1 GCA_946999025.1 uncultured Prevotella sp.
GGTTTGCATGTCCGCATATAGCGTCATCAGGAATACGCATGGCCACCCATACGGTACCTTTACTACCAGGCCCCTTCCCCATCATTTCCATGATCCAAGCTTCATTGGGATCACAAATAGTAAAAGTTTCACCTTCACTGTTATATCCATATTGATTGGTCAAAGTGGTCATCACTTTGATTGCTTCCCGCGCTGTTTTTGAACGTTGCAATGCAATGTATATCAATGAACCATAATCAATTATACCAGTTGAATCAACCATTTCTTCCCTTCCGCCATAAGTTGTTTCTCCGATTGTCACTTGGTATTCATTGATATTGCCAATGACGTTATAGGTTTCTGCTGCTTCTGGAATCTGACCATGATACTCGTTATTATCCCAGTCGTAGATATCACGCATCGTGCCAGGTTGATGTTTACCTGCGGGGAAATGGCACAAACCAATAAACAGCCCATAATCATCTGCGTTGTAAGAACAGATAACTGAACCATCTGCAGAAGCCTTCTTTCCTACAATGAAGTTCGTGCAGGCCAAAACGCTCTGCATGTAGAGGACAAGTGCACACACTGTCATGAAAATTACTTTCGTACATAGCGAATCAACGTTATGCTCACTTTTAGAAAAAACAAATCTCATCATAATCATATAGGGTATAATAGTATCTATAAAAATTGCTTATCTTATTGCAGCTGATGCAGGAACTTTTTCATTGGCATTTTGCATTCTTTGTGATGATGCCGATGTTGGAACCGACGTTTTCAGCGAGTCATTTCCACCTTTGTGTCTCGAGTCAGAAGATGTAGAGTCAGAAGGTGCTTCTCCGGTGCTCTTCTGTTTGGGCGGATGAATTCTAATCAAACTGATGTTTGAGATTATCATCAGCTTAAACGTTGTGCTATACGCATCAGACGAATTGCCTTTGTTAAGTATAAAATATCCCTTGATTTCCTTAATACCAACGTGATTGTTATCTGATATTTGAAGCGTATAATGATTTGGTGTTGATACATATACGTGTTGTGAACTGACGCTGTCATTATTGAACTTGACAGACAGCATCGCTATAGCTTCTCGTGAACCATCTTGATATATAAACTGTGTATCAAAGTTCAGCCACAAATTATCGCCAGCCTTATAGGTCGTATCCGTCTTCAACGTGAAGGAGCTCAGATTAAAAGGTCTGTAAGGAGAAAACACAATCGATCGCTCCCCCGTCCACACATTGGTTGTATCTCCATTCGCCGAGTTCAAGCTATATTGATGAATCTCACTTGCTGATGCTCCCAGTGCCAGTGCTTCCTTGCTCAGTCTTGTTGAGAGAGATTCATATATTTTCTGTAGCAATCTTGTGTGCCTTGTGTAGTAAACCATCGAACTGTCAAACTCAGCTTCTGACACACCATTCTTTTTCAGTACAGCGGTTTTGTAGGCAATCATGGTAGTTGCTTCGCCACTATTCGATTGATACATGGCATCTGCAATGTGGTAATCGTACAAGATGTCTTCCATTTTGTCTGGCTGGATGTAACGGTCAGGCACAGAGGGAGTGCACGAAACCATTGCCAGCAAGAAGAAAGCAAATAGCAAATAATATTTTGACGATTGATTACTCATGTGACTCCACATTTTTGTCCTCTCCCTTCATGGTAGTTCCAATGAGTTCCAATTCTTTCCGATAGAAAAGCAGCAAAAGAACTACGCCAATGCTGATGCATGCGTCTGCGAAATTGAATATGGGTGAGAAGAAGATAAACTCTTTCCCACCAAATTGTGGCACCCATTGTGGCCATGTCGTTTCAATGATGGGGAAATAAAACATATCTACCACTTTACCATGTAGGAATGATGCATAGCCAGAACCGAAAGGCACAAACTCTGCGACATCATAAGGTGTGGATGGAGAGAATATCAAGCCATAAAACATAGAATCGATGATATTCCCCATCGCGCCAGCAAGAATCATAGCAAGACAGACGATGTAACCTTTTGGTTGCGGACGTTTCACCAATTTGTACACATAGTAGGAAATCACCGAGATGGCTACTATTCTGAAAAGGCTCAACGTCAGCTTGTTGAAAAAGGTCATACCGTATGCCATTCCATTGTTCTCGATGAACCTGATGTAGAACCAATCGGCTATATGAATAGAGTCATCCAAGGCCATGTGGGTCTTGACCAATATCTTGATAATCTGATCAATCACCAAAATGGCCACAACTATGATTATCGCTAATTTTCCGTCTGTAATATATCTCTTCATCAACTTTTGATTACGATACGTAGAATGTCAGCCTGCATTAATGGTTACGTGCCTTCTTTGATGCCACGCTCAAAGTAGCATGCGGCACAGCCTTCAATCTTTCTTTTGGAATCAATTCACCTGTCATCCTATCTATGCCGTACGTTTTGTTGTTGATTCGCACCAATGCAGCTTCCAAACCTTGAATGAACTTCTGCTGGCGGTTAGCCATCTGTACCAGTTCTTCCTTGGTTTGCGTGGCACTACCCTCTTCAAGAGCCTTATACGTAGGAGACGTATCATCGATGTCATTACCATCCGAATTCATGATTTGTTTCATCATACTTGTGTAATCTCTGCGGGCCAAACTTAATTTTTCATGTATGATAGCGCGAAACTCTTCCAGTTCTTCATCGCTATACCTTTTCTTCTCTTCCATATCAAATGAATTCAAACGTACGGCCAGAAACTTACAAACCTGCTCCTTACCATACTGATTATTATGCTATTATACTTTTTTTACCAAAATATGAAGTTTGAAATCGTCAAAGTCAACCTCTACCCCATCATTTTGTTCAATGGCAACGTTGTCTGCCAATACCTGACTTTTGATATAATCGCTAAATGCCTGTATGGCTTCGTCGGTTTGTTCATTGGGAGAAACAGTCACGTTAATTCGGTCAGTAATTTCAAAATCACTTTCTTTACGTAGATTCTGAATACGATTGATGAGTTCTCGTGCCATGCCTTCTTTCTTTAGGTCATCCGTCAATTCAACCTCCAAGGCCACGGTCAGATTGCCCTCATTGGACACCAACCAGCCTGGAATATCCTCGTTGACGATCTCAACATCATCTCTTTCAACCGTTACTTCCTCACCGTCAACGGCAAAGCTGATGCTTCCATCATGCTCCAGAGATGCTATTTGCTCTTGTGTGACATTGTTCATAAAGTTAGCAACCCCTTTCATGAGTTTTCCAAACTTCTTACCCATAGTTCTGAAGTTACACTTCACTTTCTTTACCAGCAAACCTTCACCTTCCATGAAGTTCAGTTCCTTCACGTTGACCTCTCGCTTAATCAAATCTGCCATCGCGTCGATTCGGCGTTTTTGTTCTTCATCGATGGCAGGAATCATAATCTGCTTTAACGGTTGACGTACCTTAACGTTCACTTTGCGACGCAACGCCAACACCATGCTTGTCACTTTCTGTGCCAAGTCCATGCGTGCTTCCAGGTCTTCGTTGACCAATTGTTCATCGGCAACAGAGAAAGATTCCAAATGAACACTCTCCGCTTTACCTCCCAAATCAAGATATAACTGGTCGGCGTAGAACGGAGCGAAAGGAGCCAGCAACTTGCTGACGGTCATCAAACAGGTATATAGGGTTTGGTATGCTGAACGCTTGTCGGCACTCATCTCTTTACCCCAGAAACGTTTTCTGTTAAGACGAACATACCAGTTACTGAGGTCGTCATTGACAAAACTATCAATCATTCTGCCTGCACGAGTAGGGTCATACCCATTCAATGCGGTCTCAACGTTTTTAATCAAGGAATTGAGTTTAGAGATAATCCACAAGTCAATCTCGGGTGCTTGGTCCTTGTTTGGCTGGGTCGTAGCTGGATCAAAACCATCCACGTTGGCATACAAGGCGAAGAATGAATAAGTATTATATAAGGTGCCGAAGAATTTGCGACGCACCTCGTCAACACCTTCCTCATCAAACTTCAGGTTGTCCCATGGGGCCGAGTTGGTCATCATGTAAAAACGCACGGCATCGGCTCCATACTTCTCAATCATGTCGAATGGATTCTTGACATTGCCCAGGTGCTTACTCATTTTATTGCCCTTGGCATCGAGAACCAATCCTGTAGAGATAACATTTTTGAACGCTACCGAATCGAAGACCATCGTTGCAATAGCGTGCAGGGTAAAGAACCAGCCACGCGTCTGATCCACGCCTTCATTGATAAAGTCGGCTGGGAAGAATGCGGGCGGAATAGGCGTTCCATGATAGGTGCTTTCAACCATTGCCCTACGGGCGTCTTCTCCGGTCACTACCCTATCCTGCGCATCACGCATGGTCTTGCCCTCGGCCATGTCGCCTTCAAAGGGATAATGCTGTTGCGCGTAAGGCATTGAACCACTGTCAAACCAAACATCAATCAAGTCGCTTTCACGATACATGGGTTCTCCCTGTTCGTTTACCAAAACGATGTTGTCGACGTATGGGCGGTGCAAGTCAATCTTGTCATAATTGGCTTGCGAATAGTCACCGGGTACAAAGCCTTGGTCTTTCAACGGGTTCGACTTCATGTAACCGGCTGCCACGCTCTTTTCCAGCTCATCGTATAGTTCGGCCAAGCTGCCAATGCATTTCTCGCCTTTGTTCTCATCGCGCCATATTGGTAAGGGTGTTCCCCAGAAACGACTGCGACTTAGGTTCCAATCATTCAAGTTTTCAAGCCAATTGCCAAAACGTCCCGATCCCGTTGACTCTGGTTGCCAGTTGATGGTGTTGTTCAGTTCTACCATCCGCTCTTTCTTGGC
>CAMQBP010000176.1 GCA_946999025.1 uncultured Prevotella sp.
TTTCCTATGTGGAAGCTCACAAAATCATCCACCATTCTAAACTCATTGACTTTGGAGGATAAACTCATTGACTTTGGAGGGCAAACCCATTGACTTTGGAGGGGAAAGTCATTGAGATTGAAGCCTCACCTCAAAAAGAGGAACAGCCTCTCCCCCAACCCCTCCCCAAAAAAAGAGGAAAAGCCTCTCCCCCAACCCCTCCCCAAAAGGGAGGGGAGTAGATAGTTGTACTTGTATAAGTTGACGAGTTCACGAGTTTACAAGTTCACAAGTTGATACCTCAGCCAATCAAAAAGTTCAATGTTCAAAGTTCAAAGTTCAAAGTTCAGTGCTCAAAGTTCAATGTTCAATGTTCAAAGTTCAAAGTTCAAAGTACCTTCTGTTGTTGTTTCACCAAGTACACCACTACCGGTAGGTGGTCGCTGTAACCATTGAGCCACACGCCTCCAGCCGTCGTACGCTTGGGTGCGCCCTTGTATTTGCCAGTGGTTTGGATGAGATAGTCGCGGTGTTGAATCTGGTGTTTCCAATATTTAAGGGACGAGAAGTCCTTGACACCTTTCTTATTTAGCATGTTCGGCGACAGTACAATCTGGTCGAAAAGATTCCATGAGCCGTTGTACATCAACGTTCCCTTACCCTGCTTGGCCAGTACGTTATACCAAGGATTGTACATATCGCCATCCTCCACGTCGTCAATCTCGGCCCTGGCGGACAGCACCTCGGCCATACTCTTGTTCACGGGGTCGTCGTTCATATCGCCCATGACCATGACTTTGATGGCTGGGTCGCGCTGCAAAAGCGAATCCTTGATGACTTTCACCTGCGCGGCGGCCACCTCCCGGTAGAACGACCCACTGTAACGACTGGGCCAGTGGCACACGATGGCTGCCACACGGTCGCCACCCATCGTACCCGTGACGGTGAGGAACCCACGGGTGAAGTAGGCACTATCTTTTTCAAGCGGTTGAACATACGGCACCAGCTTGACAGACGCAGGTTTGAAGAGCTGCGGATTGTACAACACGGCGCAATCGATGCCACGCCTATCGGGCCCCTCTACGTGGATGTAACGATAGCCGCGGGCCGCCAAGGGCTCTTGGGCAACCAGCGCATCGAGCACCCGCGCGTTCTCCACTTCGCTCAGTCCGATGAGGGCGCAGCCCACGTTTGGCAACACGTCCGTACCCATATCAGCCAGAGCGCGCGCCATGTTGCGCAGTTTGTGCGTGTACTTCAATCCATCCCATTTATACGATCCGTTGGGCAGGAAGTCGTAATCGTTCTTACCCTCGTCATGACAAGTGTCGAACAGGTTTTCCTGATTATAGAATCCTACGGCGTACACCGAATATTTGTCCTGCCCAGAAATGGCCAAGAGGCCTACCAGCAACAGCCCCAGAAGCATGAATAGTTTTCTCATCTTAATATGCTTGTTTGTTTTATGATGCATGTTTGTTTTGCAAAGATAAGTCATTTATTTCAAATAAAATAAGGTGGAACGAGGAAAAATACGAGATGAAAATTTCATTCATCAAAATATATTTTGTTACTTTGTAGCTGAAAATCATTCATACAGAAAATCTCCCATTATGCAGAATAAGCTAACGCTTGCCGTTCTTGCCTTGTGTTTCGCACCGTTGGTTCATGCCCAAAACGACAAAACCGACCAGCAGAAGGCTCCCCTCGTGGATGAATCGGCTTTCACTTTCACGGAAGCACAGTTGGGCGAAGATGACAACATGACCCAAAACGTGACCATCCTCAACTCGAACACCAACGCCTATGCTTCCGGAGTAGGCTATCTTTTCTCCCCCGTTCGCTTTCGTTACCGCGGACTGAATCAGAAGTACAATGACGTGTACATCAATGGTGCCCCGATGAACGACATGGAGTCGGGACAGTTTAGGTATTCCATGATTGGCGGGTTGAACCAACAAACCCGCAACGTAGACTTCGCCTTGCCGTTCGAAAGCAACAGCTTTGCGGTGAACGGCATGGCAGGCAGTAACAATTATGACTTCCGTGCGGGCAGCATGCCGGCTGGCCATCGCTTCTCTTTGGGCGCTGCCAACCGCAACTACAGTGCAAGAGGCATGTACACCTACGCGTCAGGATTTGACGCCAAGGGATGGGCCGTGGCCGCCAACCTCACCTATCGATGGGCCAACAGAGGCTATGTGGAGGGCACATTCTACAACGCACTCTCCTATTTCCTTGCTGTACAGAAGAAATGGAGCAACGGTCATTCGCTGGCATTGTCTACCTGGGGTAACCCCACCGAGCGTGCGTCGCAGGGTGCATCCACCGATGAGGCTTACTGGTTGGCCAACGATTATCTGTACAACCCTTACTGGGGATATCAGAATGGGAAGAAACGCAACTCGCGCGTGGTCAACGATTTCGCACCATCAGCCTTGATGACTTGGGACTGGGACATCAACAAGGACATGCGCCTGACGACAACGCTCTTCGCCAAATACAGCATGTACAAGAGCACCAAGCTGAACTACAACCATGCCGAGAACCCACAGCCCGACTACTGGAAGAACATGCCCAGCTGCTACTACGAGGTGTGGGAGGACCACGACAAGGTCATCCAGTCGAACAACCCGACGGCCTTTGCCGACTGGACCAGCGCGTACAACTACTGGAAGGCATCGAAAGCCAACCGGCAAGTCAACTGGGACCGCCTGTACTGGGCCAACCAGCAGGGCGGAAAGACAGGGCGCGACGCACTCTACTTCATACAGGCCAAGCACAATGACAACCTCATGCTGAACCTGGCCTCCACCCTGAGCACCCAAATAGACAAGAACCGGACCTGGAACCTGGGACTTGTACTGGGCACGAACAAAGGCCGCCACTACCAGACCATGGACGACCTGCTGGGCGCTGCCAGCTACCACAACATCAACACTTACGCCCTGGGCAGCTATCCGGCAGGCAGCGACGCCGTGCAGTACGACCTCAACACGATGGGAGCCAACCGCGCCGGACGCCCTGTGAAGGTGGGCGATAAGCTCGGCTTCGACTATGACTTGCGGGTGAACAAGGCACTTGCCTGGTCCAACTACTCCGTCACCACTGGCCGTTGGCACCTGATGGGCGCCGTGAGGCTGGGAGGCGTGACGATGCAGCGAGAGGGCTACATGCGCAACGGTATGTTCGCACAGAACTCATTCGGCAAGAGCGGCACGGCAAGGTTCGGCGAGGCAGGCGGCAAGGGCAGCATCACCCTTGACGCCGGGCGCGGCCACGTCGTGTCCGTGGGTGCCGGCTATGAGTGGCACGCGCCAATGGCCACAACGGCATTTGCCGCTCCCGAGATGAACAACGACTTCGTGCTGAACCTCAAGGTGGAGCGGGTGCTCAGCAGCGAGATAGGCTATCAGTTCCAGAACGCTTGGCTGCATGCCAACGTGAACGCCTACTATAACCGCATGAGTCACGTCACCGAGTGGCAGAACTTCTACTTCGACGACATCAACTCCTTCTCGTACGTCTCCATGACGGACATCGAGAAAGAGGCCTACGGCGTGGAGCTGGGGGCACGGTTCAAGCTGGCATCGTACCTGGACCTGAAGGCCATCGGTACCTGGAGCGAGGCCAGGAACACGAACAACGCACAGGTCAGGTACCTCAACTCCACGAAGGCGAGATACAACAACGAGACGGTGTACAACAAGGACATGCGCGAGGCCGGCACACCACTGACGGCTGCCAGCCTTGGACTGAGCTACCACCAGAACGGATGGTACGCCGACCTGAACGGAAACTACTACGACCGCATCTACCTGGGGTACTCTCCGAGCTATCGGTACGAAAGCTCGCTGCGCGTGAGGGGCAGCGTGGACAACGACGGCAATTTCATCGTCCCAGGACAGGCCAAGGGCAAAGGCGGCTTCATGATGGACGGCAGCATCGGCAAGAGCTTCCGCCTGAGAAAGGGACAGCTCAACCTCAACCTCATGGTGACCAACATCCTGAACAACCGCTGCATCGTGACGGGCGGCTACGAGCAAAGCCGAAGCGACTACACGCTGAAGGATGGCGTACTGGGCAGCACGCGCGTATACAAGTTCTCGCGCAACCCGAAGAAATATTATGCCTACGGCGTGAACGGCATGTTCCAGGTTTCATACAGATTCTAAATATCCACACAGACATGAAAAATTTAAGATACACCGCAATAGCCCTGGCCTGCGCACTCCTTGCGTCGTGCATGGCAGACGACTACGAGGCGCCACAGCTGACCGAGGCGCCATTCGGCAACAAGGAACTCAAGGAGACCAACGTCATGAGCATAGGGCAGCTGAAATCCAAATACAACAGCGTGATTGCCGCAAACGGCTTGGAAAAGGTCGAAGAGGATGTACAGATCAAAGGATGGGTGACAGGCAACGATGCCGGGGGGAACATCTACAACCAGTTTGCCTTGCAGGATGAGACGGGCGCCATCTTGATTTCCGTGGTGCAAGGTGGGCTGTATGGCTACCTCCCTGTAGGCCAGGAAGTGCTCGTCTCGCTGAAAGATCTCATGATTGGCGGCTATGGCAGTCAGCCACAGGTGGGCGGCATCTACATCAATGTCCATACGGGCGCCAAGCTGGTAGGCCGCATGAGCAGGTTCGTCTGGGAGACCCATTACAAACTGGTGGGAGAGATACAACCCAACAAGATAGAGCCTACGGTGTTCGATGTCAGCAAGATCAGCAACGGACAGTACATGGCAGAACACTGTGGAAAGCTCATGACCCTGAAAAACGTCAGGCTGAAAG
>CAMQBP010000177.1 GCA_946999025.1 uncultured Prevotella sp.
GAAATATCTTCTGTCGCAACATCTTTTTAACACAAATGCTGGGCGTTTTTTCATCCAACTTGTTCATGCGTCGTAAATATGCTCGTTATGAGAAGTGTTTGTTATCTATTTGTCTATTAATGACTTATGGGATTTTAAAGATTGAGGCGTAATCAAAAGCAAAGTGTTTGGGGCTGAAAATCCCTTTTTTTGGTGCAAAATCACCTTCAATATGATGTAAATAGAGCGGTTAAGGCATGTACATTGGACTGTAAAAGCTTGCTAATTGCACCTTAACTCCATGTTAATTGCGTACATGATGATGGTTTGATGGCTTTGAATGCCTAAAATATTCCCTCCGTTTTGTCTATTTCTCGATTTTATTTTGTCAAAGAAAATGAATCGATTTAACAAATGAAAGGTTTGTTAACAAGCTCTAATAACGTTGTTGTCATTCAACACTATTTATGCATCGTGTTGTAAGTGGTAGTTGCATTCATTACGCTCGTTGTTAATATAGATGGATATGATAGTTTCATTTACAACGAACAACCTTTCTTCAATGTAAGAACAGAGTTGTAAGATTCATGCGGCGAGGTAGCGATGCATGAGGTCTTGTTGTTCCTATTCCGCCCATGCTGGCTTGCTCGTGTCTTTGTGCTGTTATCGTTAGCAGTAACAGGAAAGGAGATGCTCAATTTGACTTCGATAGTGCTGGCACCATCCTGTATAAAAAACATCCCAACACTATCCTGAAATAGCATTGGGATGATAAGAATCAGTCTATATGGCTCATGGCTTCACCATAGTCTTTCCGTTCGAGATAACAATTCCCTTATAATCTTTACCCACTCGCTGACCAGCTAAGTTGTATAGATAATGATTTGTCTGTTTATCGTTGCCTTTCATGCCATAAATGCCACTTGTTGTTGAAGGTATTAACTCTGTGGGGTAGAGTTGTACTTTGTAATCGTGCAGTGTTACGATTCCACGCACGGTGTACGCTCCATCCTCAATAGCCTCCATGTCCAATTGCAGCTTGTTGTATAGCTGTATTCGCCGACCATTGTTCACGATGAAGAAATTGTTATCTTCCACTACTACGTTCATGTCTTTTAGTTCAACTAAATTAGAGAGGTACTTTTTGGTTAACAATTCGTCAAAGGTTATCTTGATCGGCTGTGCAGCCTCTTCACTATGTTCGATTTGTAACTTATCTGCCTTGGTCGTCATAAAGTTTCCTTTGATTTCCGGAGTACCTTTGTAGTTTTGAAAATCGGCTCTGAATGTGCCATTCACCACGTCATTTGTCTGATAGTCTATTCCTGTGAGGTACAACATAATGGCATCTTTTCCTTGACGTATCCAAGCATTCGTATAGAAACAATAGAGCACTTTCGCATCGGTGAGTTTAATCTCTACATCAGTCAGCTCTTCTTTAGTTTGGCACAAATCGTGAAGGGTATAAACCTTTTGTTCACCAGGTGTGTTTTCGACGTCGCCATATTTCACCGTGAGCTTCTGAATTCTTGTGTTAGAGGCGATGCTGATTTCTACGGTTTTGTTATCGCCAACCCAATGTCCCCTGGTCAATTTGCCATTGTTAGCCGTATTGCGATCACCCCATTTGTCATGATTCAACTCCATAACCAGCTCCTTGATGGGTTTGGGGGCTTTTACAATGAGCTTGCCACCAAAAAGTCTCAATGAGTTGGTCCACATCTTGTTTGGAAAACCTTTGTTCGGATTGGGTAGAACCGTGATAGAAACATCGTTTATCTTTGCTGTCTTCTCCTCGGTGATGTCACCACCGTGAGAAGAATTACTTGAGGGTTCAGTAAAGCCAAAAAGTTTACAGCTCAGGTAGTTGGAAAGGTCGAAGACAACCTCGTCTGCCCAAGTAATGTGAGCAAATAACATAAAAAACAACAATGTCCAAGTTCGTAATTTTAAAATCATGATGTAATAAAATTAATAAGTGAAAATATTGATATAAACTATAATGTGAAAATGTTGATGTTCAAAAATGGCAAAAAGTATGTTTTGAAGCAGGTCGCTACAAGCGGTTTAATATAGTATGGTTTAATATGTTTGCCTTCTTTGTGATTCTTTATTCCGTGATGATGCGAAATAAGTCACGACATCATCGCAGGAACCACCTATTTCAGCGTGCTGAATAGGTTTTGTGGAAAGTGGTTTTTCCGTTCAAGTCAAGAACCTTGACATCCAGTTGTCCATTCTTTATTTGGGCTGTCACGCTGCTGTTGTTTGAATTGACGAGAATGGGGTAGTCGTGGCTGTCATTGGGTTCAATGTATTGGTGTTCGTGCAGATGTCCGCAAATCATCAGGTTGATGCCAGCCTTGTTCAAAGGAGGCAACAACTTTTTCGTTACCTCTCGCTGTCCATGCCATGCGTCCTGGGTGTCAGCGGGAGGTATGTGGGCAATCACCACTCGGTATTTCGCTTCCTTGAACTCGTTGGATGCCACTATCTCTTTGAGCCATCTCGCTTGTTCTGTTCGATAATTATCATAGTCGGTGATGCCCGCATATTCGATATCAGTATCAGCTTTATCTTCCCCTGTGTCCAAACAGATGAAGAGTATCGGCCCCTGACGCACGGTGAAGTACAGATGCGGTTGTTGAGTGCAGAAGTATTCATGGAATCGGTTGGCCCATTCGCCACGCGTTTCGTGGTTTCCGCGTACATAGTACCACGACTTCTGTTGCGCGAAAAGTTTGATGCTCGTGTCCATGAACCCCTTGAAGACCGTGGTGTCATGGGTGAAGTGCGAAATCATGTCGCCCGCATAGAAAATCATGTCTTTGTCTTTATACGAACTGTTTTTCAACAATTTTTCCAAGACGTCGTTGCGTTCGTGAATGTCATTGAGTACCAAAAACGATGTTTCCGTCTGCCGTCTGTCGTTGGTCTGGAAGCACAGCGGCTTCTTGTTGTACACGTCGGTCGCCACAACATCGCCGTATCGTACTTTCGCTCCCTTGTGGCTCAGCACTTCTTGGGCGTATACGCGGTAGCGGTATCGAGTGCCTGGCTTTAGGTTGGTCAACTTCACAGAGTGGATTAGACTTGTGCGTTTGATGCCGATGTTTGTGTCGTGGAACTTGGGACGTGCCACCGAATAGAAGTCAGTGCCGTCATAGGGTGCCACTTCTACCCATCCTACAGAGGGCTTGTCTGCCACCCAAACAATGGTGGCGTTGTCTTCCTGCACCATGTCCAGATAGGGACCATGTAGGAGTTTGATGCCTTCAGCCCAACCAAGCGTTGGACAGAGCATGAGTGTCATGAAAAGGATGGCTGGATGAATGAAATATTTTGTCATGATGATGTTTGTATTTCTCATTTGAATGAACTTTTTGCAAAGGTAGAAAATCATTCCCAATCCATCTGCATCAAAGGTAAAAAACGTGAGCGTCAGTCACATTTTTTTATACTGCACGGCTGAAACTTCAGAATATTCTTAAATGGAATAGTTGTGTTGAACTCGGAAGGAAACGAACAAAATGTTTGGTAGCGTAGAGAATTAATCGTATTTTTGCAACCACGCATGATAAGAATAATATCTGTTTGAAGATACTAAACTAGATGATTAACTCATGTTTTTTTGGGAGAAGACATGTTTAATGACATGGCTGTTATGTTCTTAGCCCGATGACTTGATGTTGTCTTGAAAACCTTAGATGTACAAGTGAATTTTTCATAAATAAAGATAAACAGGAGTTGCGAAATAGAAATGTTTCGGAACAAGGTATAATGCGTAACGTAAAAACCTAATAACTTTTACCAAAGAGAGATACTGAAATTTTTAATAACTATAAATAGTAATTAACTTTAGAACAAAAATGATGAAGCAACTATTGGTAATGCTCTTTGCGTTTTTATCCCTTCAGGTGGGTGCGCAAAATGTTACGATTACCGGTAAGGTGGTCGATCAGGATCAGGAACCACTTATCGGTGTTAGCGTGGTCATTAAAGGTACTACAACTGGAGTATCAACAGACCTTGATGGCAATTTTAGTTTACAAGGAAAAGAGGGCTCTGTGCTTTCGTTTTCTTATATAGGTATGACCTCTAAGGAGGTTACTTTTACCGGAACACCGTTGAAGGTGGTTCTGGAAGATGATGCCAAGATGATTGAGGACGTGGTAGTCATTGGTTATCAGACGGTGAAGAAAGCCGACTTGACAGGCGCTGTTTCTGTTGTAAAATCAGAAGATATGGGTAAAGGTGGCTCGAACACACTCACTGGACAATTGCAAGGATTGGCCACGGGTGTAAACGTTCGAAACACTGGTCGTGCCGATGGCGATGCCATTATCCAGATTCGTGGTGTCGGTTCGTTGAGCAATAACAGTCCGCTTTGGGTGGTAGACGGTATGATTACCAATCCATCTAACGATTTCAACCCTGCCGACATCGAGTCTATTCAGATTTTGAAAGATGCATCAGCAGCCGCCATCTATGGTTCTCGAGCTGCCAACGGTGTGATTATTGTTACCACCAAGAAAGGTAAAAAAGGCCCGATGAAAGTCAATGTTTCGGTGAAAGAAACCATTGAGGGGAGTCCAAAGTATGATTTAATGAATGCAGAGAATTATAAATATTATAATGACATTGCTTATGAGGAGGCCATCAAAAACGAAATTGGAGCCGTTAAAACCAAGCAACTGCATTCTGATTTTGATACCGATTGGCAACGTGATGTGTTGAAGACTGCCCTGGTACAAGATTACAACGTATCTCT
>CAMQBP010000178.1 GCA_946999025.1 uncultured Prevotella sp.
CCTGTTTGACTTCCGAGCGCAAGATGTCACAGGCGATTTCTACACATTCAGAAACGCTTCCTATCAACGTGAGTCATCAGAAGCTACCCGTTTGCGTGGTGTAGTAAGAAATGGAAGATATACACCTGATGAGGTTCGTGGCGAATTAGCCTACAAGAAGGATGACAATGAGATGGTCAATCCTACTCAGGTACAATACCATAAGGTGATGGCAGGCGAGACACTCTCCTCGATTGCGCGCAAACGTGGTGTAACGGTTGAGCAGATTTGCCGACTTAGCCATATCAGCAAATCTACAAAGATTAAGCCGGGAAGCATCTTGAGGTATTCTTAACATCGGAATGCGGCACGAATAAACAGCAATTTAACGCTCACTTGTGCGAAAAAGGCCATGTCATTTGACCGATACAAAGACACAAGAAAACGTCATTATAACAGTTCTTTCTACCAAGAAGGAGCTGTTTTTTTATGAATACAGTAAACGTTGATCTCTATTGATTAACAAATTCATCAAATAGGAACATTGAATCAATCGGGTTAAATTAATATAATTTGTGCGAGAACATCCGTGTTTTATGTATATCTTTGTATGGTACAATCCACAAAAACGACGACAATATGACGGCTCTTCAGTAGCTATGAGGGGTTCATTTGCGCATGTTTTTGAAAATAGCGTTAACCAAACAACCCGTTCGAGTGAGAGAAAACGTTTACAAACCCATCAGTTGCAACAAGACAAATCAGCATCGCACCAGTTCAAGTAAAGGCTTTCTCCAACCAATACTTCATTTTTAATAAACACTTTACATAAAGAGATAAAGGTATGAATCAAACTATTTTGCAAGGTTTCCACTGGTACACAGAAGGAAACGGCGTGTTTTACAAACACATGAAAGAGATTTCTGCTCAACTTCAGGAGTTGGGTATCACCATGGTGTGGTTCCCCCCAGCATACAAGGCAGCTGGTGGTAGCAACTCTGTTGGCTACGATCCTTATGACTTGTTTGACTTAGGAGAATTCGATCAGAAAGGATCCATTGCCACGAAATATGGCACCAAGGACGAATACATTGATGCTTGCAAGACACTACAGAGCAACGATGTTTCGGTCATGGTCGATGTGGTGCTCAATCATAAGGCCGGTGGTGATGAAACTGAACACTTTCATGTGGTGAAAGTAGATCCCAACAACCGCCAAAAAAACGTATCAGCTCCTTTCGAAATTGAAAGCTATACCAAGTTTACTTTCCCGGGTCGTGGCGACAAATATTCTAAATTTAAGTGGGATTTCACTTGTTTCTCAGGCGTGGATTACGCAGTTGGGCAGGACAAAGGCATCTTCCAAATCATCAACGACCATGGCGATGGGTGGGAAACTGTTGTTGGTTCAGAGAAAGGCAATTACGACTATTTGATGTACAACGACATTGAGCACCGAAATCCCTATGTTCGCAAGGAACTGAACGACTGGGGAAAATGGTATCACGACCAAGTGTTTTTCGACGGTGTGCGGCTGGATGCCGTGAAACATCAATCGCCTGAATTCTATAAAGAGTGGCTGAATCTATTGCGCTCGAATACCGGAAAGGACATTTTTGCCGTGGGTGAGTACTGGACACCGGGTTTGCTTCCGTTGATGCTCGATTATCTCGAAGCTACGGATGGATGCATGAGTCTGTTCGATGCATCGCTGCAGCAAAACTTCCATGTTGCCTCCAACAGTGGCGGTGACTACGACTTGCGCCGCATCTTTGATGAAACCTTGTTGTCAGCCCGCCCTGACAAGGCGGTGACTGTGGTCGATAATCACGACACCCAACCTCTACAGGCGTTGGAAGCTCCGGTAGAAGCATGGTTCAAGCCTTTGGCTTACGCCCTTATTTTGTTGCGACAAGACGGTTATCCTTGCGTGTTTTATCCCGATTTGTTTGGCGCTCATTATACGGATAAGGGCAAGGATGGCAACGATTATGAGATTTTCTTGGATAAAGTTGATGGCATTGACGGTCTGATGAAAGCCCGAAAAGAAAATGCTTATGGCACCCAGCGCGATTATTTTGAAGACGCCAACTGCCTTGGCTGGACACGCGAAGGCGATGGTTATAACCGGGGATGTGCCGTTGTGATGAGCAACAAGGACCAATACGAAAAACCCATGGAAGTAGGCAAGGCTTATGCTGGGCAGTATTTCTACGATTTGTTGGGCAGATTCGACCACAAGATTCAGATTGATGAGAATGGTTGGGGCAACTTTACATGTCCGGCAGGAAATGTCTCGGTGTGGGTTCCAGAATAGTTTTTACAGATGGTTTACCACCCATCAGACTCATAGTGTCCATCTATGATTATAGAAAATGGGAAATTTTGGGAATGTGATTCCCATTTTTCCATTTCCCATTTTCATCTCCTGGTTTCGTTGATTGCGGCGGAACGAGATGAATCACGCCCCACCAATTCCTGATATCGATTACGGAACGTGATGAATCACGCCCCTACAACTGCCGTTATGGATGATCTGATTAAGATTCTATGAAATTATTTTACATGCCCTCTAAATACGGGCTTATTTGCAACTAACGGTAACGTTGATGGCAAATACGCAAAATATGAGCGATTTTTATAATTAGTTGAGGTATAATGTGTTATACATTTTACCTCGCTTTATCCGTCAAATTTGATGCTGGTTTCCCTCCAATAGCATGCTTATTGAACCTCAATATACATGCTATTGCGTTCCTATAGCATGCCAATAGCATGGCTAAAACATGCAAATAACACGATAAACTGACTGTTTTGATGCTGTAAAGTATGACTTTTTAGCTTGATAGACCATCAAAAAGTCACCATCAGCGGATAATTTTTTTCTATTTCAAAACTTAAAAATTTTGAAATAAATCAACAAAACAAGCTCTTATCTAAACAGGTCATCATGGCGTTGATACTACCAGTGAGCTGCCAATTGTCTAGTTACCGACATGCAGATTCACCACAAATTCACCGTTTGAAAACGCTTCTTAGCACAAACCAGCCGTGCATCACGAGGGTTGGCAGGTAGCCATAATGCGACTCCATGACGTGAAAACGCTCTTTGAGCGATGCTTGGTGGTTTTGATTGGTCATGCCGCCATCCAGATAATTTGCCACCACAGCCTGCACATTGCGCAATGGCAAGTGCCTACGAGCCGCCTCTTTCATGATTCGTATGCACCAATCAACATCGGCAGAATAGCGATACTTCGTCAGGTAAGGCGTAACCTTGGCAATGTCGGTGCGTGCATAAAAAGCCTGATGGCACACCAACATGCCGTGTAAAAACGAACGCCAGGTGAGATGGCGCGGTGGCGTCAAGCGTCGACGGCGCACAAATTCTCCCTTGTCATCAACGATATGGGTGTCACCATACAGCACGGCGGGCAAGACATCGTATGCGCCCACGCTACCAGCCACAAGCTCCAGCGTGTCGTTTGCCGGAAAGCTGTCGCCGGCATTGAGAAACAGTACATAGTTGCCTGTTGCCCTCTGCAAGCCTTTGTTCATAGCATCATACAAACCATGGTCTGGTTCTGAAGCCACCACCACCTCGTGTCCAGTTTCCATCTCGGCAGAAAGTGCGGCGTAACGCTTTGCCATACGCACCGTTTGATCCGTAGAAGCACCGTCAATAATCAAGTGTTCGACGTTTTTGTATCTTTGCATCAGCACACTGTCAAGCGTTCGTTGCAATTCTTTTTCTGCCTGATAGGTGCATGTGATAATGGTAAATTTTATCATATCTCTTTTTATTTGGGGAGTTAATGGGAGTTACGAGGGAGTAATCGGGAGTTAACAGACAATAGTTTTCTTATCGAGAAAGTCTCATGTGCGATAACTCCTATTAACTCCAGATAACTCCCAATAACTCCATCGGCTACCCTCTTTTTCCTTTCATTGCCTCTCCGTAAACCTCCATATAGTGCTTTGCCACATGCTGTTGCGCATAAGTAGTTTGCACTTTATGGATGCATCGCCTACTCAGTTCCGCACTGTTCGTATCTTTGTCTAATATCCACGCGATGCCTTCGGCCAACGATACAGCATCTTTGTAGCGAGCCACATAACCGTTTTGCAGATGATCAATCATCTCGGGAATGCCCCCCACGTCAAAACCAACACAGGGTACGCCGCACGACATGGCCTCCATGATGGTGTTGGGGAGATTTTCTGAGAGCGAAGGCAGTACAAACACGTTCACCGCATTGTACACGTCCACTATTTTCTTCGTGTCGTTGACATATCCAAGCGAATAAGTTGGCAAACTAAACGCGTCTTTCAACTCTTCCGCATGACCGCCCAACATCACCAATCCCACGCTGTCTTTCATTTCAGAATGAGCAGCTACCAATTGTTGACAGGCCTCGATGAGGTATTGAATGCCCTTATTTTCATTCGTAATGCGCTGCGATGCGAACAAAACAAGCTGTTGATCGGTAGGCAATCCCAACCGCCTGGCTGCCGCCACCTTATCGTTAGGAGCAAAGAGGTGGGAGTCGATGGGGTTCGGAATGACTGTCACCGCATGCTTTTGCAATAGTCCGCTTGCCTTTGCCTGTGCAGCAAGCCAGTTGCTACACGCCACAAAACGAATGTTGCCCGATGCATATACCTTTTGTTTTCGTTTCCACACCCTGTACGAAAGGTCGTTTTGTGATCCACGATGGGGCAGATACATGCAGTTGCCACACTGCGTTTGAAAGTTCTGGCACGCCAG
>CAMQBP010000179.1 GCA_946999025.1 uncultured Prevotella sp.
GTAACCGAATCAAGTTGCTTCACTGGGAGCGCTGTGGTTTTGTCGTCTATCACAAGTAGATAGCACAGGGCTGCGGAGCTTAAGAACAAGGATGCGGAGCTGGAGCGAAAGTCCCGTCGCATTCTTGAAATTGACCCTACCTTTTTATTTATCGTTCCCAACGGAACGTGATGAATCACGCCCGTGCCATCACTGTTGACAAACGCTGCTATTCGAATGGCACGACATCAGCCGTGGTCTTGTTGCCGACGATGAGATGATTCATGTTATATCGGATGGTGACCCGCAGATTTTTCTTATCAAGCTCAAAAGTGTCCATGCCCTGTCCAAGCGGTATGAAGGCTGGGATATGCGCCTTGGTGTAAGGAGCGGCCGCAGGATTGGCTTTGGCCTCCACCTCGCTGATGGGTAAGCGGATGCCCAAATCGTTCATGCGCCGTCCCTCTGCGATGAAAATCTCTTGGCGCATCAGGTAAATCAGCTCGAGCAGCGCATCGTGACCTTGACACCGGTTGATCATCTCTTCCGTCACCGACGTACCTGAAACCGTGGGAACGCTCACCACTTGCGGCTTCTTTCGGCTCAACACCAACCCTTTGCGATAAGGTTCACCTGGCGATGCAGCAACAGCATAGGCGGCTCCGTCAGGATATTCCTTGATGCCTCCCACGGCACGCGTCTTGGCCCAATCTTTCACATCGTGCCGCACGGGGCGCGACTTAACCAGACCAAGCAGTTGTTTGAGCTGCGCCTTGCACTTGTCCGTTTCTTGCTTGGCCAGCAAGGCTTCGGCCATGATGAGGTGGTTCTCCTCGGCTTTGGCTATGCAGATGGGACTTTCATAAGTGGACGTGAGCTGCACATATTTGGGATTGAGAAAGTTAAGACGCGGCAATGGTTGATACAGGGCTTTCCAGATGTCATCCTGCATCGCGTTGAACACACTATTTGAGCCATCAAACTGCACCTGCCACAGCAGATTGTCGCACAGCTTCAACGCCTTGCCGCTCTCCTCCAACGCCTCGTCTACCTTGCCCAGACGGTAATAGGCGCGCGCCTTGAGCGTATGAACAAACGACCGAAGCGTGTCGTTCGCAGCATATTTCTCACTTTCTCCCAGCGATTGCAGTGCCAGTTGCAACAGCTCTTGCCAGGTCTTCACCGCACCTCGTTCGCTCACCGGCAGGGCCATGAAGTTCTCACCGCCGAGCAAAAAGCCGTAAGCCTTGATGGTATGAAGTTTGAACAGCTGCGCCTTCGTGACGTTCTTATCATACTTGCTCACCTTGTCAAAGGCGAAATCGGCCGTGGCGCGCAACTGCTGCACAGCTCGCTCCAAGCCATTCACATCAGGATCGTTGTACAATATTTTCGGTTCGTCAAAGAGTTTGCTCTCGCGCGTGTAGTTATTGAAATAGTTGTCAGAGATGATTTCGGTCTGCAAGCAGAAGTCACCAACCGTGAGGGCCAATGTCTTCTCGGCACCGTTCACCCAAGTGTCCATGGCGTTGCCGCCCTGGAGATAACCATCTTCTGTGACGTTAGGATTCTCGATGTCGCCGGGGGCCACCAAGTTGCACGAGGCCAACAGCAACGTTCCCCCAATGATGAGGGTATATGATAGGTTTGATTGCATGATTTTACAAATTGAATTTCAGTGAAAAAACATATTGTCTGGGTAACGAATAGGTGGCATAATTCAGTCCTCCCGATGCCACGGCCCCTTGCGAGTGCGCACCCGAGATGACCGCTTCGGGGTCTACGGATGCCGCAGTGAAGTTCAACGGATTGTTGACGCTCATACTGAACAGCATGCTCTTGACCACCGGCTTCGAGCCTTTGAGGTGGTAAAGATAGCTCAAGCCAACGTTTCGCACCTTGAAGAAGTCGGCCTTCTCCACAAAATAGTTGGTAAAGTTGAGCCATGCGTCCTTCTGCTTCCTGCCCATGAGTGCCGACTGGGGAACCACATCGTCTTTCAATCCCTTTTGAAAACGAAACTGACGGTCGAACGAGTGAACGTAACTACCTGTCTGATAGTCACTACTCATCCACAGACTACAGTTTTTATAGTGTACATCCAACGACACGTTGCCATAGCATGTGGGGATGGTAGAACCCAAATCTTGCATACGCAGCACCTCTTTGAGGGTGCCATCGGCATTGAGAATGGCCTTGTTGCCGCGCAAGAAACCCACGGGCTTGCCCTCCTCCACAGCCGTCTGAATGGTTTCGGGACCGAACCCGCCAATGCTGAACGGCACTGTTCCGCCCGCGCTGAGCACACGGTTGCGGTTGGTGTTGACGGTGGTGCGCAGGGTGGTCTGCCAGTCTTTGGTGCGCACGACGTTGAGGGCAAGCGCCATCTCAACGCCCAGGTTACTGATTTCGCCAATGTTGGCCAAGTAGCTGACCGCGCGTCCGGCCGATGGCAAGGTGGGAACCGTGAACAACGCACCCTTGGTAACGGAGTGATAGTAGGTGAATGAAAGCGTGGCGACATCATGGAGGAAGGATGATTCGAAACCCACCTCGAACGAATGTTTCTTCTCGGGTCCCAAGTCGGGATTACCAAACTGCCCGAACGTGCCAGCCTGCTTGCCTTGATAGCCTGTCACGGAGATGGTGCGCTGATAGGCGAATGGTGGCGGATAGCTGCCCGCAACACCATAGTTGCAGAACACGCGCAGCATGGACAGCATGCCACTGCTGACCCATGGGGCGAGGAACGGCTCGTCACTCATCACGTAGGACAGACCGAGCTTGGGATAAAACTGCCACTTCACATTGTCACCAAACGCCGTGTTGTAGTCCACGCGTGCGCCTAAATCAACGTAATATTTATGGAACAGCCCAATGTTGTCCTGCGCGTAAAAGCCATAACTGTGCAGGAAGTTGAGCCACTCGTCGGCTTGAGCGGTTCCTGCTCCGCTCATCACCTTGGCCCCATCGCGCACATTGGTACCGCGATAGATGGCCTGACGATCATGCGTGTTGAAATATTGGAAGCCGGCAGTAAGCACGTTGCTCAACCAGTTGGCATGGTAAAACTTGTACTGTGCGTTGATGTCGGCGGTGAGTCCGAAGTAATTGCGGTCGAAATTGTTGACGCGACCGGCATCTGTCGTACCCACAGGCTTCTCACCAATATGAATGAGATACTCGTTGGTCACGATTTCCTTGTTGTTGTTAGCCCGATAGTCAATTCCAAAAACGCCTTTAACGGTGAGTTGGGGCAATGGCTTGTAGAGCAAGGTGTGCGATGTTTGGAAATGTTTGGTAGACTCGCGATAGTGCTGCAGAGCCTCGGCTTTGTCCACAAAGGCACGCATCTTCTCAAACGTGTCATCATCGGCGGCATCGATATCGGCAGGATATCTCTGCTCATGGCCTTTGGCATCGGTAAACTTAAAACGGCTGGAAGCACTGCCCTCCGTGAACCACAGTCCCGTATAGAAACCCTGATTGCCATTGCGGCTGCGGTTATAATCATCGGCCACAAAGCCAAATGAGTTCTGATACTCCAGTTGGGTGGTCAGCTGTGCGCGCGAACCAAAACGCAGGTCGTAACGCTTATGGGCATTGTTGTTATGTATCACCACACCCGTGTTTTCCATCATGTTGGCGCCCAAGCTATACCCATACTTGCTGTTTCCGCCGGCAAGCGACAGCCGATAACGCTGCTCGATGCCCGTCTGGTTGAGTAAATCGGCCGTACGGCGGAAGTGATAAAACTGCGTGGTGGCCTTGTCCCATCCCATGTCCACTGACGCAGAAGCGTGAAAACCATCCGAGCTTCCCTTCTTCGTGAAGATTTGTATCACGCCATTGGCCGCATCAGAACCATAGAGCGTGGTGGCCGCACCACCGCTCACATATTCTATATGGTCGATGTTCTCCATGGAGATGTCGCTCAGCGCACTCGATGCCGCCATCTCACCCATGGGCATGTCGCCAATGGTGTAAGGCTGGGCGCCATAACCTTTCTTGGAATAATTGAGAATGGCACCGGTGTTGAGGTTGTCGGTGCGAACGCCGTCAATGTAGATAATGGGAGTAGAATTTGAAAACGCCGAGGACAATCCACGGGCTTTGATGACAGAGGTGCTGCCGGGCTGCGCCCCTGAGAGCGAAAACTGGACCCCGGGGATGGCGTTGCGCAGCATTTCGTCCATGCGCCCCACGGTCAACTTCTGCAAGTCTTTACCTGAAATTTTGGTGACGTTCGAAGACAACCTTCGCCGTTCAATGGCTCCGCCCTGCCCCGTCACCACAACTTCGTCAAGACTGATGGGCGAGTTAAACCTCATTGAGTCTACCATCTCTGCATGCACATTGGCATGATCGTCATCCGTCACCATCATCGCCCTTGTGTCAGGATTTGCGAACGCGGGCAGGTGAGCCAATGATTGAAAAGCAACCAATGATGTTATCGTCAACAAATTGGCTTCTCTTTTTAAATGAATCATTATGTGTAAAATCTTTTTACATTAAAAACTAACGGCTGCAAAGGTAAAAATATCCTATGAATCTGTCAAAAACTAAAGAGAAATATTATGACAGAAAGAGATTTTTATAAAAAAAGCGAATAACCTTTTGTTAGTATACAAAAAAAGTATACTTTTGCAGTGTCGTCGTTCTCAACGAGGCGGCAAACAGGGGTATAGCCCAGATGGTTTAGAGCGCTGCAGTCACATTGCAGAGGTCATCGGTTCGAGCCCGATTATCCCTACCC
>CAMQBP010000180.1 GCA_946999025.1 uncultured Prevotella sp.
GTCCATATTCAGGAATGACATGTTTGCGCGGTATGAGCCGAACGCCACTATAGCAGGCGCATCCGTTGCCGTCCTGCACTATGTCCCCCAGTTCAATGAGCGAGTGTCCCCAGTATACGGAATCAAGGGCAAGACGGCACAGTTGCTTGAACCACGACTGGTCGAAGTAATGCAGTGCCTCGTCGCTCTCATTCCCAGCTGTGTCCACAAGTTTGAACGACTTTGCCATGACAAATCCCTCGCGCTGACGGACACATCCAGAAAGGTGGCCGTCAGCGTCAGAGTCACGGTAGATGTCGTAGAGCCTCTGACGGTTCGGCTCATCAACGTTTATGGCAAGCTGCCACGCCCTGCGCCAATCTGCAATATCCTTTCTCGTCAGGGCGTCGGTGGTCCGTTGTAGTGTCATGACCACATGCTTCACACGCTGACGGTCATCTTTCTTGGCAAGGTTGAAACTACCATAGGGAGTGTGAAGGACGTTCGTGTCAGAGCGTCCTGTTAAACCGCTGAAAAATCTTTTTATATCCATTACCAGTTATGTCTTAAAGGTTTCTGTGAGTGAAAGACGACCCCGATACCGGACGGCTCCCCTGCCGCATCAACGCAGACGGGCAGGTCCGGCACAATCTTTCCAGCCTGTACGCCTTCCAGCCATTTCACGGCACGCTCGTAGCGTTCCTTCCGGATCTCGCTTCCCATCTTCTGTGGCAAGGATGCCGTCATGTGGTACAATGCGAGGTCACACATATACATGACGATGAGTTTATTGCGACTGAAGCCATCTGCGGAAAACACCGCTTTGCAGTCATAGACAGGCCTAAGATAACTTGAAATCTCCTCCTGTGCCTCGCTCTCCGCGTTGGCCCGATTTTCGGCAGAGGTCTGTGATACCGTTTTCAGGGCTGCCTCGCCGATAACGACTCTGTAATCTTCATCTGTGATAAACATAGGAACTTCCTTTTTATGTGGTTACATACAATGCTATCTTCTCAATATCCGCTACCTTGACCCCCTTACGGAAACGGTGGGTGTGCACGAGGTGCCGTATGTTCTGCTTGGACACGACCTTGAGCCTGCCACTCATATTGAGCACATAATACTTCTTCCCGAACAAAGCCGACAGCTTCTTGGCTTTCTGGACTGCACGCTTGTATTTCCAAACAAAAATAATGTCTTTTATCAGTTTTATCATACTACCATGAATTTTTGGCGGTCGGTCGTTTGCCGAACACCGGTTGAAAACTCTCCTGCCTTGCATTGCGCTGCAGAATCCAAATAGCCCCCTCATCTGCGTCCGGCGCATCGTCGTTGCCAGCCATGCCTTTTTCGAATGCGAGTGTCTGTTCGACACCGGCCTGCATGTCCGGGTCTTCCTTCTGCGAGATGTCATAATAGACAAAGCCCCGTTCCCATAGCGGACTGATTGCCTCTACTCGCTGGAACTTGTCCGGTTTTTTGCGTGTATCGCCCGTGATGGGGAGTTGGTATCCCCGAAGATTGCCCTCTATTGTGAAGTCGTCAAGGATAATATCCTGCATGAAACTTGCCTCCATTGCAAATCGTATGGCGATGCCTACCTCTCGGCTCCACTCGTAGAGGTCGTAGCACCAGCGTACGAGTTCGGCAATAGACGCCTTACGGACGAAAGCACGCAGGTGCCAAAGATGTGTTTTGTGCTTTCCCCAGAGCTTGGCGGCCTTGGTGTCGTTGGTCTTCTTGCTTTTCCACGACGGGTCGATATAGAGGACAAATTCGGAGAAGTCTTTCCATGCCGGTCGTTTTGCCCAACGTATCCATTCCTGCCGGAAGACAGTTCCCTCGATGATGGGATTGTGCATCATCTCCTTGTTCCAGGCACGATAGCCTACAAAGTCGGCATATTCGCGGGCTTCCTCCTTGGTCCATTTCTCACGCCATATGGGATTGCCCTCGCTGTCCACGGCATATATGGTTGAGACATGCACGCCCTTTGTCTTGCAGATGTTGGCCAAGACTGAGGTCTTCGAGATAAGGTTACCGACCATAATGAAGCGTCCACGCCCCACATCAAGGGCACCGAAAAGGGCTTCCTTCACCCAATCGGTGAGTTCACGCACACGGCGTTCATTACGGCAGAGTTCATCGTCATCAAGGTCGTCAATGACGATATAGTCCGGCCGTGCCTCGCGTTCACGTAGCCCGCGTGGCGACTGTCCACGGCCAACGGCAAGAAAATTCACACCCGATGAGGTCTTGAACTCCCCCGCCGTCCACAGTCCGAGGTTCTTCTGCTGCCCGAAGTCGGCGATGATGCGCTGATTATATTCCAGTTCTGCCTGAATATCTCCAAGCAACCGGTTGGCGCTGTCCTGCGATTTGCCCACCACGACCATGAAATTGATGAGCCGCTTGGGACGCAGCATCAACCACAGCGGCATGAAGATGTCAAAGTGCGTGGACTTGGCGTGTCCTCTGGGCCACATGAACACCGCCTTGAGGTTAGGAGTTTCCATGACCTTGCGCGCAGCCTGATTGTGGAACGGCGCGTTGTGTACGGTGCGTACAACCTCTCCCGTCGTCTTGTCACGCAGGGTGAGGAAATGCGGGAAATAATACTCACAAAAGGCGGCATAGTTGCTGAGCAGTCTTTCTTTGCGCCTGTCTTTTTGAGCAGGTGTCTCGTTGGCAAGTGCCGTGGTGTCGGTGATCGACTGGATGCGCTTGCAATGCTCCTTCCACTGTTCGAATGCCAGTTTCTTTTCTGCTGCTGTTGCCATAGTTTTTTAGTTTACCAGTTCACGAGTTTACGAGTTGACAAGTTGATAGTTATTTAGTTTACAGCCTCTCCCCAGTGATTAGCTGAACTAACAGCTCGTGAACTTGTGAACTTGTCAACTCGTCAACTAAAAAAACATCTATTTTATTCCCATCTGCTCGGTGAGGTACATATCCTGAAACTTGTTGATGGTTTTGATGAGTTCCGGTGTTACAGAAGGGTCGATTGTTGCGCGGTACTCCAGCCACTTGGAAAATGCCATGAAAACCTCAATCGCATCCACCACATTGGCCTTCTTGTCGAGCTTCTCGATGACGGAGGACAGTTTGGCGAGCTTGTCGCCCAGCCCTGCAATGAGCGATGGGTCTTCCGACTCGTTCACCTCGGTTATCAACTTGTCTATGGTGAGCAGCAGTTTGTTCACCAGCTCGGGTCGTGTCACGTTCTTGGCAGCCCTCGCCTCTTTCCACCCGCCCGCATTGCACCACTTAGATATGGTGACCCTCGATACCTCTACTTTGTCAGCTATCTCGTTCTGCTCCATTCCTGCAAGGTAGAGAGAGCGTGCCAGTGATTTTTTCTTTTCTGTTTCTGCTTTTGTCATAAATCGGTTTGTTGCTTTACCATGCAAAATTGCCTTATTTTATTGAGGTTGCAAAAAAAAGATGCAGTCACTTCATAGAAGCGTGTAGTGGTTTCATACTTTTTTGGTAGTCAATGATTTATGACGTAATATTGCAGTCAAAATTGAATATGAAACGCAAATGGGAAAACGTGTAAGAATATCAAATGACAGCCTGAACAGCTATGGGTTCAGAGTGCTGACGAGCGGCATGGACGTGGCGCAGTACAACCGTAACCCTGTACTGCTCTATATGCACGAGCGCGGCAACGTGGTAGGTTATGTGAAAGACTTGAAGGTGGAGAACAATGAGGTAACCGGTGAACTGATGTTTGACTGTGCTTCTGAATTGAGCCAACGTTGCAAAAAACAGTTCGAGTTCGGAAGTCTAAGAATGGTGAGCGCCGGTTTGGAAATATTGGAAACAAGCGAGGATGCGAGCATGCTTGTCCAAGGGCAGACACGTCCCACCATCACCAAGAGCAAGCTATTTGAGGTAAGCGTCGCTGATGTCGGTGCCAATGATGATGCCCTCGTGCTTCATAAAGACGGGAAAAGAATAACCCTCGGCAGGGACGGAGATTGCCCGCTGCCGCTTTTGAATAATAATAACAAACAAAAACCAGAAGAAATGGAAAACAAGACCATCGCCCTGAATTTGGGGCTGCCGGAAACGGCAACCGAGGCTGAAATCTCCGCCAAGATTGCCGAGTTGAATGCCGTCAAGGAACAGAACGCGTCTCTGCTTCAGGAAAAAGAGAAGCTCACCTTGGCGAGAATCAACAGCCTTGTCGAGCAAGCTATCGCCGACAAACGCATTGAGTTAAACAACAAAGACCAGTTTGTGGAGCTGGGCAAGAAGATTGGCGCGGAAGAGCTGGAGAAGACGCTCCTGGTGCTGCACCCTGCCGTACGCCTGTCCTCCGTATTGGGACATCAGGGCGGTGCTCCTGACAGCAAGCAGGAGATTACGAAACTCAGCCAGGTGCCGGCCAGCCAGATTGCCACCTTGCGCTCGGAGAATCCCGAGGAATACAAACGCCTGTACGAGGCTGAGTATGGCATTGAGTGTGTGATCTAAATAGTAAACCGGTTAACCAGTTCACGAGTTCATAGTTTTAATTATGAATTATGAATTATGAATTATGAATTCTGAAAGAATAACCCTAAAAACAAAAAAGATGAACAAAATTTTAAAGATGTTTGCCGCCCTGCTATTCAATGCGATAGTAGGTGCCGTCATTGCGAAAATGCTGGGCTTGCCTGCCGTGGTGGGCGCGTTCACCCTCAACTTGGTGGCTGCCATGGTGGGCGCCATGCCAAA
>CAMQBP010000181.1 GCA_946999025.1 uncultured Prevotella sp.
GAAACCAGAACACCATAAATAAAGATGTTCCGCCCTGTCTCACCAAGGATTTGATTCAGCGCCTTACCTTGTTTGATTCGCATGCGACGGTAAGTACGCGTATGCAAAACCAAATAAATTATTGGGAATACAAAGGCCCAAGGATGCCCATTGAACAAAAACACGATACCCAACAAGCATCCCAACCATCCCAGCATGAGATAAACTTTGCGTGATAAGGATTCACCCATCCTTACTACCAAGGTCATCTTGTGCGCTCGCCGATCGTTCTCCAAGTCACGATAGTTGTTGACAATCAATAAGGTATCTATGATGATGCCGCAGGCCAGCGAACTCAACACTACTTCACAAGTGACGTGATTCATCGTTGATGGCATCGCCAAATAGTAGGTTACGCAAACAGGAATAAGGCCAAAGAAGAGAAGAACCAGGAGATCTCCCAGTCCGAGATAAGACAGATGCGTGGTATAGAGAAAACAAAACAACACACATAGAAGTCCAACCCCAACCATTTCGACACCGCCATAGCAAACCAAAGGCAGTCCAACCACACAAGCCAGCAAGGTTGTCACGACAATACCTACGCGCATGGCTTGCGGAGAAATCCACCCTTGCGCACAAGCGCGGCGTGGTCCCAGTCGGGTTTCATCATCGTTTCCCCGCTTGAAATCAAGATAGTCGTTGATGAAATTGGCATCTATCTGCATGATGAAAGCAAAGAGGAAACACAGCAGTACCGGCACAATACGAACGTTCCAGTCGGTCTTCGCCAGTGCCAACGCCGTGGCAATCATCACGGGAACAGCCGAACCCGACAAAGTTTTTGGTCGCATGGCCAAGAGCCAAGCTTGAAGAGAGTTGCGTTGAACACGAGGTGCATGCATACAAATAGTTTTTCGTTGAATCTTCTTGAGATTGGTTTGCAAAAATAAACAATTATTCTTACATTTGCAATAAACTCCCATAAGCATGATAGAAAACAATGTAAACCTTGATTTAATGGCTTTCATCGAGCAAAACATCCTCCCGAAATACAATGAATTTGGCCTTTCGCATGGATTGGGGCATGTGCAGCATGTCATCAAAGGAAGCCTCGAGCTGGCTAAAAGGATGGGGGCAGACGTAAACATGGCATACACCGTAGCGGCCTATCACGACATTGGCATGTCTGGACCGAGAGCCATTCATCACATCACTGGAGGAAAAATTCTTGCTGCTGACGCGCGATTGAAGCGATGGTTCTCACCAGAACAGATACGCATCATGCGCGAAGCCGTTGAAGATCACCGTGCTAGCGCATCCCATTCGCCACGCAGCATCTATGGAAAGATTGTGGCAGAGGCTGACAGAGACCTCGAACCAGAGCATGTTTTTCGACGCGCAGTACAGTTTGGTTTGGAAAACGAGCCGGGAAAGAATCGCGAAGAACAGTGGCGTCGCTTTCTAGCTCACCTGCAAGAAAAATATTCCAACACAGGCTACATCAAGCTATGGATACCCAACTCGCCTAACGAAAAGCACCTGAAAGCCATCCGCAGCATCATCGAGAACCCAAACAAACTGAGACAACAATTTGACAATCTCTATGATGAGGAAACGGGCAAACAGCACACCTGCTGACTTGTCTACCCCAAAAGCTCACGACCTTTTTTCACTTACAGCAGGCCAGCCTTCTTCAACAAGGGCATGACGGTCTCAGCATGGAGCCGCTTCTTCTTTTCTACAGAACGGTATTCGTCGAGCAGGGGCTGATGATCGTTGAGCAAAACCGCCATGAGCTTCTCGTCAACAATCAAAGCTTTCTTGTTGCCAGGCGTGATGACGTAGCACACATTCTGGCTGGCTACTTTCTTGGAGGCGGCAGCCGTGGCCAACGCACCAATGAGGCCGAACATTCCACCCATGGTGGCGCGACTGCTCATTTTCTGCACATTGAGGTAGGTGAGCAACAGATGGCCGTCATTCATCTGGAAGGCTCGGGCATATCCGTTGCCGAAAGCACATCCACGATCCTTGTACGGACGGGTGTTCAGCAAGAGCGTGTCGCCATACATGATGGCGAAAGCATCCTTCTTGAGCAGCTTCTTGACCTGCTTGTCGTGCGAGTCGAACCTGAAATCGTTTCCGCCCCACCACATCTGTTGGTTGCGCGTCTTGGTGATCACGGTCACGCTGTCGGCAGTTTTCCATTCGCCCGCAGCTAATTCCTCTTTACTGTTGCAGTATTTAATGCTCACACACTTGTGCGTATGCTCTTTTTCAACCTGTTCCGACTCATTTTGAGCATAGCCTGGAACGAAAGAGGCCGTGGCCAGCAACAGGCTCATAGCTACGGCGGCAGTGCTAGTTTGAATCTTTTTCATTTCTATTTGAGATTGATAGTGTTTATCCCTGTTTCCGTTAGAATGTGGCAACGGTGCTCACGGTTAAAACAAATAAGCCAGGCCGATGCCTAACTGATAATGGTTGAACCCATACCGACCCTCCCATCCGGCGGGCTTACGATAGATGGAAGTGAGCTGCCTGAGGTCGGCTCCGATGCCCCAATGGTATGACAACTTATAAGTGCAACCAAGAATGGTAAGAAGTCCAAGCCCGTTTTCCTGGTCCCGCTGTTCCAGATCATTGCGGGCAAAGCCCATGCCTACCGCACCTTCCCATCGCCAGCCTTTGTCGGTTGTCCATGTGGCGACAAAGCTGCCTCCCACGAAGAGTACATTGCAGTTGGGCTTGCTAAAGTGGTTTTGACTGGCATGAATGCCAAAGCCCAGCCCATTGTCCCACAAATGCTCATAGTCAAGGCTTAGTGATGCGACTGAGCTTGAATTGTAAGTTTCTCTCAGATCCTCGAACTTGGATGTCATGATGCCAAGCCCGTAATTCAGTCGAATCATGTTCGGCAGCGCCTCTGTGCGGTCAGGTTTCACAGCAGTATCAACAGACTGCTGAGCACTCACGAAGATTGCAAAGAGACTGCAGAATGCCCATAAAAGTGTTCGCTTCATATTGGTTAGCTTTAAATTGATATACAAAGATAACAAAAATCCAAATTTTACAAAAATAAATATCTTTTTTGTTCTATTTGTTTATCGAAAAAAGTTGCATTTCCTCACAGACCTTACAGACTTTTTTTGCAAAGCTTTATGCCGAATCACGAGTCAACTCGCCCTTATTGTCCATCATGTCGTGACGCGACCTTGACTTGGTGACCATCCAAACGCCCACAAACACCATGAGAACAGCAAGGCCATGCGTCCATTTGAAAATGCCCATTCCCGTGAGTACCGTCACGACAACGGCCACAATGGGCTGGACATAGTTATAGGAACTGACCACCGTGGGGCGCAACACGCGTTGGGCTGAGATGACGAGGATGTATCCGACAAACGTACCAAAGAAAACAACATAGGCGGTTTCCAACCAGGTTTTAGTAGAAACGGTCGCCCAAGGAATATCCATGACTTCACGGAAAGAAAACGGCCAGATGAGACAGGTGGCCCATAGAAACATCCATTTGTTGACCGTAAAGACCGAATACCGCTTCACCAACTTGTTGAATGTGGATAAATAAAACGCATAAGACAGCTGCGCCCCCATGACCATCAGGTCGCCGCGAATGTCGCCAACCTTGGCATCGCCTGCGGTCATGCTGGTTAATATCAAAATCAGCGCACCGCAACATCCTATCAACACGCCCATTGCCTTTTTACCCGTGATGGGTTCTTTCAAAATGAGTGCCGCCAACACCATGGCAAATATAGGCATAGAGGTTGTGACGATGCTGGCATTGATGGGAGAAGTGTAGCTTAAACCAATGGTAAAACAACATTGATTGCAGACCAATCCGAAAACGGCGGCACCAATAAACCACAACACATCCCGTAGGGGTACATGCTCGTGCTTGACAAAAAGCGAACTCACCCAAAACAAAATGGCTCCGCCCAGCACTCTAAACGAAACCATACTCACGCCATTCACCCCATTTAGCATGGCATCTTTGCCAATAGGAGCCATGAGTCCCCAGATGGCACAGGCCGAAAACATACTCAAGTGAGCCAGCAAAGGGGCACGATTAAAATGTTTGGGAGAAACATGATCGTGATCTAAAGAATCCATATTTTGTTCCATCACAATGAAAATGAGTTTTAAAAGAAGTGGGTAGCTATGAGAAAGTGGCCCTATGGAATGATTTTGAATCGAACTCTAAAGGTTTTTTTATGTTCATCCCAGTTGGTTCCCAACAGTTCGAACCGCCCTATTTGAGAGGTTGAACGGACATGTTTTCCGATACACGGACAAGCGTCGTAATCACCAATGCGGCAAATACGAATCGCTTCGGAAGCATCGGCAGGCAAGCGTTCTAAGCTGATTCCTTCGGGAAGAAGCTGCCTGTCGACCACTTCAAACGTCACGGGCAAATCTTGTTGTATCAACTCGTTCATACGAGTTTCAATCTCTTTCTCGTCACGTTTGTCTGGTTTTTGATTGAGCACAAACGTCATTTTACTTTTCTTGCGCTCAATGTGCGCATTGTTTGAACGCTCACATCCAAACATTCTATGCATCAATTGATTGAGTAAATGCTCTGCAGTATGGGCTGGTGGGAATGACACTTCCCGCTCTTGAATTTCCAACACGATTTTGTTATTTTAACGTGAGTTCGACGAATTATAAGTGTCTATAAATTTGGTGATTAGC
>CAMQBP010000182.1 GCA_946999025.1 uncultured Prevotella sp.
AACAACCTGAACTTAAACCTCTCTATCAACCGTACCTCAACGGACAACCAGCTGTTCCCACGTCGCGGATCGGAGTTTACAGCATCGGTTTCGCTCACGCCACCATGGTCTAAGTGGGACAAGAAAGACTATAAGAACTTGGCACTGAACCGCCAATCGAGTACTTTCCTGGCGGAACAACAGGAGAAATACAAGTGGGTGGAGTACCATAAGTGGAAGTTCAAGGCCAAGACTTATACGGCTTTGTCAGGCGGACAGAAATGTTTTGTCTTGATGACGCGTGTGGAATTTGGACTCTTGGGCAGTTATAATCGGTTTAAGAAATCACCCTTTGAGACCTACTATGTCGGTGGTGACGGCATGAGTGGCTATACTACTGGCTATGCGGAGGAAACCATTGGACTGCGTGGCTATGAAAACGGCTCGCTGACACCTTACGGATACGAGGGCTATGCATACGACCGCATGTCGCTGGAGCTTCGTTATCCATTCCTCTTAGGTAACACCACCATCTATGGACTGGGCTTCATTGAGGCCGGAAACGCTTGGGATGACACTCGAAAGTTCAATCCCTTCGACATGAAACGTAGTGCCGGACTTGGCGTACGCATCTTCCTTCCCATGGTGGGCTTGATGGGTATCGACTGGGCCTACGGCTTTGATAAAGTGTTTGGAAAGAAAGGTGGCAGCCAATTCCACTTCATTCTCGGTCAAGAATTTTAAGGAAGTTAAAACAGGTTCGCCAGTGGTTAAATACTCTTTAATAGCTAAACGAAAGGACTTTGTACAACGTCCATCTAATAATACAATTAAAATAAAGGAGAGCTGATGAAGAAAATAATATTGATGAGCTTGATGTTGATGGCGACATTAGGCGTTAGTGCGCAGAAATTCGCACTGGTTGACATGGAGTATGTGCTGAAAAATATCCCCGCATACGAACGTGCCAATGAGCAATTGAACCAGGTAAGTAAGAAATGGCAGGCTGAGGTGGAGGCTCTGAATACAGAAGCAACCACGATGTATAAGAACTATCAGAACGAGGTAGTGTTTCTCTCGCAAGAGCAAAAGAAAGCTCGGCAGGAGCAAATCATGAAGAAGGAGAAGGCCGCCAGCGAGCTGAAACGCAAGTATTTTGGGCCAGAAGGCGAACTGTTTAAGAAGCGTGAAAGCCTGATGACCCCCATCCAAGAAGAGATATACAACGCCGTGAGGGACATATCCGAATTGCGTGGATACTCATTGGTCGTTGATCGTGCGTCCAACTCGGGCATCATCTTCGGCTCACCGAAGATAGATATCAGCAACGAAGTGTTGCAGAAACTGGGTTATTCGAATTAATAATTAATCAAATAAAGAACAAAAGAAAATGAAAAAGCTTATTTTAATGTTGATGCTGTTTGCACCTATGTCGATGTTGGCACAAAAGTTTGGCCATCTGAACTCACAGCAGGTAATGAACGACATGCCTGAATTTGTGAAGGCACGCGGTGAGATTGAAGCCACTGCCAAGCAGTATGAGAATGACTTGAAGGCCATGCAAGACGAATTGCAGCGCAAGGCTGAGGAATATGAGAAGACGAAGTCGACCATGAATGCCACGAAGCAAAAGGAGACAGAGGATGGGTTGATGAAGCTGAATGAGAAGATTCGCACGGCCTATAACGATAACACCCAGGCTTTGCAGAAGGCTCAACAAGAGAAAATGCAGCCTATTACGGCCAAGTTGGTCAACGCCATTCAGGCCGTAGGTAAGGCAGGAAACTATGTTTACATCATGGATGTCACATCCGGCATCCCTTATATCAGTCAGACGCTGAGCGAAGATGTCACCTCAAAGGTAAAGGCTGAGTTGGCCAAGACAAAGTAATTTGAAGGGTTCCGACACGCTTCCTCGGGTTCATCAACGTTGAAAGAATCAATTGATGGGAAGCGTTGACTTGGATAAAACTTACAATTAAATAGAAGAGGAGTTGGCAGACAAGGGCTGATGTGCAAGACACAGACAACTGTTTGCTAACTCTTTTCAGCTTCTTTCATACGGCAAACGGCAATCACTTGTGACGGAATGCCGCATGAAAGAATCAAGAAGAGGAGGGAAACACAGCCCTCCGATAATAACAATATAAATCATTAGATGATGAAAAAGCAACTCTTATTTCTATTTTTATTGATGATGCCCTTCGTGGCACAGGCCCAACAAATGCTGCCGAAGTTTGGTTATTTCAACTTAACCACCTTGATGAAAGCCGTTCCAGAGTATGCTACGGCTCAGAAAAACATTGCTGACCTGCGCGTAAAGTATGAGGCTGAAACCAAAAGGTCGGAGGATGAGTTCAATAAGAAATATGAAGAATTTCTCGACGGCCAGCGTGATTTCGCACCAACCATCATGCAGAAACGACAAGCCGAACTGCAAGATATGATGGAAAAGAACATCGCTTTCAAGAAAGAAGCACAACGGTTGCTGGCACAAGCCGAACAAGATGCCATGGCACCTGTCAAGGGGAAAGTGCTTGGTGCTGTACGGAAGTTGGGGCAGCAGCGTGGTTACGCCTTCATACTAAACGCCGATGGCGATGCAGTGCCTTACATTGACATGGCTTACGGCGACAACCTCAATGACGCAGTGTTGAGCCTCTTGGCACACGGAGGCAAGTAATCGCCACAGACCCCCTATGTCTCAACTGCCTCAAACGCCAGGCCCCATCGGGGTATTCGACTCCGGTTATGGCGGATTGACCATCCTTCATGGCATCCGTCAGTTGCTGCCCGAATACGATTATGTGTATCTGGGCGACAATGCCCGTGCGCCTTATGGAACGCGTTCGTTCGATGTGGTGTACGAATTCACGCGGCAAGCGGTAGTCAAACTTTTCGAAATGGGGTGCCATCTCGTCATCTTGGGGTGCAACACCGCGTCGGCCAAGGCACTGAGAACCATCCAGCAGCATGATTTACCCTCGCTCGATTCCCACAGAAGGGTACTGGGCGTGATTCGTCCAACGGCCGAAGTCATTGGCAGTCTCACCAAGAGTCGGCATGTAGGTCTGCTGGCTACCGAGGGAACGGTGAAGAGTGAGAGCTACCAACTCGAGATACAAAAGTTCTTTCCCGATATACACGTCTCAGGAATCGCCTGCCCTTTCTGGGTCCCATTGGTTGAATACAACGAGGCTGACAGTCCGGGTGCCGACTATTTTGTCAAGAAGCGGCTGGACGCGTTGGCACAGAAAGATCCTATGATCGATACAATTATACTGGGCTGTACACACTATCCGCTGCTCATGCCCAAGATAAAGAAGTACAAACGCCCTGGCGTTCGCATCGTCGCGCAAGGCGAATATGTGGCCAACAGCTTGAAAGACTATCTGAAACGCCACCCCGAAATGAACGAAAAGTGTACTAAAACTGGCACTTGTCAATATTTTACTACCGAAAATCCCATCCGTTTTCAAGAGCAAGCCCAAGTGTTTCTGCATGAGAAGATACAGGTGAATCATGTTAATTTAGTTTGATTTTCCAGTTTTGTATCAAAGAACTAACCAGAGAACAAGCGTGGGCTTACCGAATCATATCCTACCTCATTCATGACCAACAAACTCTTCACAACCATGGCTGCCGCATCCTTCTTGGGGTGTGGCACCGCTTGTGCGCAGCAGAAAGACAGCCGCCCCAACATCATCGTCTTCATCGTCGATGATATGGGATGGCAGGATACGTCGGTGCCGTTTTGGCATCAGAAGACACGCTACAACGAGATGTACGACACACCCAACATGGAGCGGTTGGCCAGTCAAGGCATGATGTTCACGCAGGCATACGCCTGTCCGGTCAGTTCGCCCACGCGTTGCAGCTTGATGACGGGCATGAACATGGCACGTCACCGTGTTACCAACTGGACTTTGCAGAGGGATGTGATGACGGATGCCAGAAACGACAGCGTGAAGCCTGCCGATTGGAACTGCAACGGCATTGCGCAGGTGTCTACGGTTGCTCATACCACCACGGCTAAGTCGTTCGTCCAGCTCCTGAAAGACAACGGCTATCACACCATTCATTGTGGTAAGGCTCATTGGGGAGCCATCGACACGCCGGGAGAGAATCCGTGTCATTTTGGTTTTGAGGTCAACATCACGGGCACGGCTGCTGGTGGTTTGGCCACTTACCTCAGCGAATTGAATTACGGTCACACCAAGGATGGAAAGCCATACGCGCTCAATGCCATCCCCGGGTTGCAAGCTTATTGGGGAACAGGAACATTTGCAACGGAGGCTCTCACCAAGGAAGCCCTCAAGGCACTTGATAAAGCGAAGCGTTATCAGCAGCCATTTTATCTCTACATGTCGCACTATGCGGTGCATATCCCGATTGACAAGGACATGCGTTTCTTCCCTAAATATGTACGCCGGGGGCTTTCTGACAAGGATGCTGCCTACGCTTCGCTGGTCGAGGGCATGGACAAGAGCCTGGGCGACATCATGGATTGGCTCGAAAAGAACAAGGAGGCCGACAATACCATCATCATCTTTTTAGGAGATAACGGCGGATTGGCTTCTTCTCAGCAGTGGCGCGACGGACCGTTATACACCCAAAACGCTCCTTTGAAAAGCGGAAAAGG
>CAMQBP010000183.1 GCA_946999025.1 uncultured Prevotella sp.
ACATTGATGGAAAAATCCGATTCCGACCGTCAGCGAGAGCAGTCCATATACCGTGTCACCATTGCCGGCAGCATCATCAATGCAGTGTTGCTGGCACTCAAGTTCGCGGCTGGAATCTTGGGCGGGTCGGCTGCCATGATAGCTGACGCTGTGCACTCGCTGTCCGACTTCATGACCGACATCGTGGTGTTGCTGTTCGTCAAGCTCGGCAACAAGCCGCAAGACGAGGATCACGACTATGGGCATGGCAAATACGAGACGCTGGCCACCGCCCTCATCGGCATTGCCTTGATGGGCGTGGGGGCCATAATCTGCTACAACGGCCTGACCAAGACATGGGCTGTCATCAATGGTGAGCAGCTGAAGTCGCCGGGGTTGATAGCCTTCATTGCGGCCATCGTGAGCATCGCACTGAAGGAGTGGGCCTATCGGTTTACCGAAAAGGTTGGGCGCGAGGTAGGCTCCCAGGCCGTGCGGGCCAATGCCTGGCACCATCGGTCGGATGCCCTGTCGTCCATCGGAACGGCCTTCGGTATTGGTGGCGCTATTCTTTTGGGTGCGCAGTGGGCGGTACTGGACCCGCTCGCGGCCATCATCGTGAGCTTCTTCATCTTGAAAGCGGCCTATGGACTAATCGTTCAGGCCACCAATGAACTGTTGGAGAGTAGTTTGCCCGAAGACGTTGAGGCGCAAATGGTGGCACTGGCGGCCGAGGAGGAGGGCGTTGCGGACATCCACAACCTGCGCACGCGCCGTCTTGGTAACAAGATAGCCATTGAGATGCACGTGCGAATGCCGGGCGAGATGTCGCTCTATGAGGCGCATGAGAAGGCTACCCGCATCGAAAAAAGGTTGCGCGAGCAGTTTGGTGAGCATACCCACATCGCCTTGCATCTGGAACCTCTGAAGATGAATGGCTGTTATGTGAGTCCGAAAGAAATGAACCAACACAGCCACACGTCAACCCGGTCTTGAATGAGTGTGTAATGAATTGTTAGTCAAAAGATTAAGAAAAGCCTTTCAAAGTCAATGACATTGAGTGGAAAAGTCATTGACTTTGAAAGGCAAAAGCATGCAGATTGGATGCCAAAGTGATTGAGATTGGAAATCAAAGGGAATGGTCATCGATGCTATCAGCTGCGACCTTTGATTTCTGCAATTGAGGTGTTTGATTTCTGCAATTGAGGTGTTTTGTTTCAACAGCTGGGATATTTGATTTCATCAGCTGCGAAACCAATCGGCTTCCACCTGTGTTTTTAGATACAAATCATCAGCTCAAAATCTGCCGAGGCTGATGTTTCAAGTGAGTCTTGTTAGATTTTGAGCTTGTCACTACCCGCGGCTTTCAGGCTCATGTCCAGGCCTTTCACGCTGTGGGTGAGCGCGCCAAAGGAGATAAAGTCAACCCCCGCTTTGGCGTATGGAATCATGGTGTCGAACGTGATGCCGCCACTCGATTCGGTTTCGCAGCGTCCGTTGACCTTTTCTACGGCCTGGCGGGTCTGCTCGGGCGTGAAGTTGTCGAACATGATGCGGTCGCATCCCTCGGCCAATGCCTCGTCCAACTCTTGGAAATTGCGCACCTCACACTCTATTTTCAGGCTCTTACCATGCTCCTTGCAATACTTCTTGGCGCGCGAGATGGCATTGCGTACGCCCCCACAAAAGTCGATATGGTTGTCTTTGAGCAGAATCATGTCGAACAGTCCGATGCGATGATTCATGCCCCCGCCTATCTTCACCGCCTCTTTCTCGAGCATGCGCATGCCCGGTGTGGTTTTTCTGGTGTCCAGCACGCGTGTCTTTGTGCCAGCCTCAATCAAGGCTTGCTGGTAGCGGTGCGTCATGGTAGCGATGCCACTCATGCGTTGCAGGATGTTCAACACCAATCGCTCGGTCTGCAAGAGACTCCGCTCGCGCCCTTTAACTGTCAGCACGATGTCGCCAGGGTGGACGTGCGTACCATCCGGTATGTGTATCTCGACCTCCAAGTTGGGATCAAAACGATGGAACACCTCTTGGGCAATGTCTGCGCCGGCCAATATTCCTTCCTCTTTGATGAGTAGCTTACATTCGCCCATGGCATCGGCAGGGATGCAGCACAGTGTGGTGTGGTCGCCGTCACCAATATCTTCACTGAAGGCGAGGTCAAACAATTTGTCGTTCAATTCTTGTACGGAGAGCATGATTTTTTGATTTTGTGATGATGAAAAATGATGAGTTGACTGGCATATAGTTGTGTGAAAAACGGTCAGAGTCCCAGCTTCTTGGATATCTCCAGCATGCGGTTGATGGGGCGAATGGCTTTTTGAGCCACGTCGGCAGGAACCTCAATGGTGGGCCATTCATACTTCAAACAGTTGTATAGCTTGCGCATGTTGATGAGCTTCATGTAGTTGCACTCGTTGCAAGCGCAGGTGCTGTCGTTGGGAGGAGCAGGGATAAATGTTTTCTGCGGAGCCGATTTCTGCATCTCATGCAGGATGCCGCTCTCGGTAGCCACGATGAATTCTTTCGCTTCATCGGTGATGCTGTACTTCAACAAGGCCGCCGTGCTGCCCACCTTGTCGGCCAATTTAACCACCGGTCCCTTGCATTCGGGGTGCGCTAAGATTTTGGCACCGGGATGTTCGGCCTTGAGTTGGAGAATCTTTTCCACCGAAAACTTCTCGTGCACATGGCAGGCACCCTTCCAAAGCAGCATGTTACGGCCGGTCAGACTGTTGATGTATCCGCCCAAATTCTCATCGGGACCAAAAATAATCGGGGTGTCTTTGGGGAATGATTCAACGATTTGGCGTGCGTTGCTGCTGGTTACCACCACGTCGGTGACGGCCTTTGTGGCAGCGGTGGTGTTGACATAACTAATCACGGTGTGGTCAGGATGTGCCTCAACAAACTGCTTGAACTCGTCAGCCGGACAACTCTCGGCCAGCGAACACGAGGCGTTGAGGTCGGGTACCAGTACCTTTTTGTCGGGACAGAGTATCTTATTGGTCTCGCCCATGAAGTGAACGCCGCACATGACGATAATCTCAGCATCAGTGGTGGCAGCCTTTTGCGCCAGTGCCAAGCTGTCTCCCACGAAGTCGGCGATGTCTTGAACGTCGCTCTCTGTGTAATAGTGAGCCATGATGATGGCATTCTTCTCTTTGCACATCCGGCGTATCTCAGCCTTGATGTCTGTTCCTTCTGGGATAGGCTCGTTGACAAAGCCTTTCTCCTTCCATTCTTGTTTGATCATAATGTATTGTATAAGTGCCTGCTAAAGGTCGTAGGCATGTTTGGGATAGTCTACCGTATAGTGCAGTCCTCGGCTCTCTTTGCGCTCGATGGCCTGCCGTGTGATGAGGTAACCCACGTTGATAATGTTGCGCAGCTCGCAGATATCTCTGGTTGCTTTGACGCGTTTGAACAGCTCTTCGGTCTCCTCGTAGAGCAGGTCGAGGCGTTTCCAAGCACGATGTAGACGCAGGTCGCTCCGCACGATGCCCACATAGTTGGACATGATTTGTCCCACTTCGCGTTCGTCTTGGGCGATGAGCACCTTTTCTTCGTTGCTCATTGTGCCTTCATCATTCCATTCTGGCACCTTATCGTTGAACTGATAGTCGTCGATGACACGCACGGCATGCTCGGCAGCTGACTTGGCATAGACCACAGCCTCGATGAGTGAGTTGCTGGCCAAGCGGTTTCCACCATGCAAACCGGTGCATGAGCATTCGCCCACCGCATAGAGCCGGTGGATGGAACTCTCGCCGTTAAGGTCAACCTTGATGCCTCCACACATGTAGTGTGCGCTGGGACAGACGGGGATGTACTCCTTGGTGATGTCGACACCTATGGTGAGACACTTGGCGTAGATGTGCGGAAAGTGCTTTTTGGTCTCCTCTGCATCTTTGTGAGTGACATCCAAACAAACGTGGTTAAGGCCGTGGAGCTTCATCTCTCTGTCAATGGCGCGGGCCACAATGTCACGCGGAGCCAGTGACAATCGTTTGTCGTACTTCTGCATAAACTCCTCACCATTGGGCAAACGCAGCACGCCACCGTAACCTCGCATGGCCTCGGTGATGAGAAAGGCGGGGTGAGTTTCGGCCGGATTGTAAAGCACCGTGGGGTGAAACTGCACGAACTCCATGTCCTTGACCGTTCCCTTGGCCCGGTAAACCATGGCAATGCCGTCGCCTGTGGCGATGTTTGGATTGGACGTAGTGGCATACACGGCACCCGTTCCGCCTGTTGCCATCAAGGTGACGCGGCTCAAGAAGGTGTCTATCTTATGGGTGTCGGGATCCAAGACGTATGCGCCGTAGCACTCGATATCGGGCGTTTTACGCGTCACCTCAATGCCCAAATGGTGCTGGGTGATGATTTCGACAGCGAAATGGTTTTCCAACACGGTGATGTTCTTGTTGGCTCTCACGGCATTCATCAATCCTCTTTGAATCTCAAAGCCCGTGTCATCCTTGTGGTGTAATATTCTGAATTCGCTGTGTCCGCCCTCCCGATGTAAGTCGAATTGGCCTTCTGGGGTCTTGTCGAAGTTCACTCCCCACTTCACCAAGTCGTCAATGGCCTTGGGAGCATTGCGCACAACATGTTCAACCGC
>CAMQBP010000184.1 GCA_946999025.1 uncultured Prevotella sp.
TGAAATCGGAAGACAGTTTCGTGTACACCAACCCCGATGTCAATGTCCATCGCTGGTTGAGGGCATAGCCTGCCGTCAATCCAAACGACACTGGCTGGTGATGATCCGTCTCCTCGTGTGACTGAAGGGCGGTGGGCGATGCCGCCTCTGCAAAGAACAATTCAGGAGCGGCCTTTGCCAAATAATAGTTAGCCACCATATCTACAGGCGTTGCAAGACCATTACGTCCCGAATAGGTACCCACCGAATTAGCCGCATAGAGATTCATCGTCACCCTCGCGCCATGGCGTGAACCCTGGATGCGCTGCCTCTCGGCCGGCAAAAACGTTTGCGAAGACCTTCCACCCTCATTCTTTTGCGCGGCCGATGGTTGCGGTTGTTCCGCCACTTTGTCCGTTGCTTCAGCGGATGACGCTTCCGGTTGTCCGCTCTGTTCCAAATCTTTTTCCATCAAATCCTGCGGTCTGTCCAAAGGCTCAACCACCTTTTCCTGCACCACAGCCATCAACGGTTGATTATTATCTGCGCCTTGTCGCACGGCCGACAACGCCTTTTTAACACGCGATACCACCGACTCGTGTGCTTGTTCGGCAAGCACCATCGGCTCAATCTGTTGGGTGCTGGTCTGCAAACCGGCCGGTTGCTGTTCGGTTTCCGTCCGTGCCACCTCTTTTCCCATCTGTTCTTGATGGTTGAACAGCACATATCCTGCCCCGCCCATCAAAGCTAAAACGATGGCCGCCACTGCGACATAACGCCGCCAGCGCATCACCACGGCCCGCCTCCCAACAACCTTTTGTTGGTTAAGCGCCTGTTCAATGCCAACCCATAAGTCATCCTTAACAGGTTCCTGATGGTCTGCCATGCGCCGTTGTATATCTTTTATCCAATCGTCTTTCTTCATATTGTCGTCGTCTTTGAATATTCTTGAATCATTTTTGCCAACAAGTTTTTCGCCCTGAAATATTGCGAAGCCGATGTACTCTCCTTGATACCCAGGTCTGATGCGATTTCACGATGGCTTTTCTCCTCAAACACAAACTGGTTGAACACCGTCCTGTAGCCAGCAGGGAGCTGCTGTATCATCTGCATCACCACATCCATGGGAATGTTTTTCACATCCACCTCTTCATCCTCATCAGCCAAGTCGGGCATCTCATCCACGAATTGTAGCCGCTGGTTTTGCTTGAGATAGTTCAGCGACTCGTTGGCCACAATGCGCATCACCCACGCCTTCAGCGATCCCTCACCGCGGTAACTGAACCTGTCGATGGCTGCGAACACTTTCACGAAGCTATCCTGCAACACGTCCTGTACAGCGTCACGGTCGGCGATATACCGCAGCCCAACGGCCATGGCATACCCGCTGTAACGCTCATACAACTGGCGCATGGCCGTACGTTTACCTTGAAGTATATCCTCCAAAAGACTTTTTTCAGTCTCCACTTGTTCTGGTTTTCTTCGTAGATTTAAATTGAATGGTCTGCGACGGTTTGTATTCCCTCAGCAACTCCCCGTCCAACCGAACCTCGGCCAAATGCAAAAAGGCGACGAAGGCCGTGGTCTGCTTGTCGTACACCGCCTTGCTATTGTTCAGTTCCATGACCAATTGCACCTTGTGTTCGTGGCCCTTGGCCTTCACCGTTATCTCGACATCGTGTGGCAGGAGCGTAAAATAGCGCGAACTGGCCGAGTAAGCGGTTTCCAAATAAGACACACTATAGCTGCCACTCCGCACATCGTCCAACGCCTCAACGCCCAGTTTGCGCGCGATGGTCTGTTGTACGTCTTGAGCCAACGGCAGGGTTGAATACACTTGTTGCAGGCCCATCTCTAATTCAGCCGAGCCAATGTTCTGACCATTGATGCTCCATATCCCTTCAAACTGCCCGTAATATTCTGGCGACAGATGCGCTGAATCCAAGGTTCCAAGGCCCATTTCGTCCCCGTCACCAACCGCACAACTCGCGCACAGCAGACCTACCAAGAAGTAAAAAACATATTTCATCATTCTCATTTTATCTCTTCTGCATTCCCGGCATCACCACCTTGATTTCTACCTTGAATACAGTTACCTTTCATCATTATAACTACAAATATAAAAAATCTTGCATGGCGGGCGCAAGTTTTTACCATTTATTTTGTTTCAGCTATGGTTCTTTCATTTAAAGGCAATGTCGTGGAACTACGAATTTAACGAATTTAACGAATCAACTAAACAAGATAATGAACGCAAGCGTTCTGCGAATGTAACATGCCTACCAATTAAATCATAACGAAATGGAAATCAGCGTGTTGCACAATCGCACCGTTTCAGTTTCCAATAGCATTGAGTTTGGCCGCTAAAGTCATTGGGTTTGGCCGCTAAAGTCATTGAGTTTGGCAGCTAAAAGCATGGAGATTGGAATTCAACCTCAATAGGCGGGGTGCGGCATGGCTCAATTCAAAAAAAATAAAAAAATGGCAGGGTCGATGCAAGATTTTACAACTTATTGTGTTTTGTTATAAAAAGTCAAATTAACAAACACGATGAAAGAAAAATTCTACCATGCGAAAAGGCATTTCGTAGCAACGACTCTGCTGCTTTTCGCCACCTCGCCTTTGTGGGCACAACAAACCGAAAGTAAAGGTTATCCGTATCAAAAATATGAGGTAACATTCGCTGTTGGTATGCCTCTTGAAGATGCTTCCAACTTTTTCGGCTACCCCTCTACATCGCTGCCCAATGCAACGCCTCTGGACAAGTACCATTGGGGCAAGTACTACCTCAAGGAAGAAAACACCTCACCCATTTTCTCCATGGGTCTGCACTATCACTTCAGCAAACATTGGGCCGTGGGTTTGCAAGCCTCCTATCACCATATGTGGCGACAATGCTTCGAAACCACGACTGGCAACCATGCCTATAGCTTCAACCTGCACCATACGGCGTTGATGGCAAGTATGAGATATTATTATGCCATTCGGGCGAAACATTGCTTCTACAGTGGCTTGTCGCTCGGCGTGGGTCAGCTGTTATACAAAAGTTATACCGACCACAACTTCACCAGTTTGTACAACATCGCAGCCGATTTTACCTTATTTGGTTTCATGATTGGCACCAAGTTGTATGGCTTTGGCGAACTGGGCTCTTATCAAATGGGCTCGCTTAGGGCCGGCATGGGTTACAGATTTTAAAAACAAACACAGACAGAAAAATGAAAACAAAACTATTGACAGGCATCATGGCCATACTGGTTCTTTCGGGATGTGAAAGAGGCTTGACCGAATACAACAACAGTGACGAAAGCACCACGGCGACGAAAGCCGGATATCGGGCATACGGGTACACCGAAGAATACCTTGAATATTTTACCGACATCATCGCTTACACGCGCATGTTCAGGGAATATATCCGCCAAAACACCATCCAAGGTCGTGACTCGGTGAACACTCTTTACTTCAAAAACATCAACATCGTGAAGCACAAAGACCCCAAGAACCTGGAAGACATCTATATGCTGAAGGCCTGGAACGTGCCTGGTAGCAACAACTATACCATCAGTTACACCCGCCCCGAAGGTGACACATGGAAGATTCAGGCGGTCGTTGAACACTTGGATGTTGAGCTGATTTTCTTTCTCACCATTGACAACATCTACTCGCAGCAATGGACGATAAGTGAAAGTTCGTGCCTCCCCAAGGCACTGCTCTACATGAAGAACAGCAAAAAGATAAAGACCCGAGTGTATGATGACGAATATATCAAATACGAACCGTACGACAAAACCTTCCAAGTGACCAACAAACCGCTCACCGTAGAATGGTGGAAGGCGAAGGTTGACTTATTTACTTTTGAACTGTCGGGAAGCGGAATGCTGGAAAGTTACGCCAAACCCAAGCTGCGCATGACCTACCACTTCACCTCACCCATCACCGTAGTCACCCATGGTGCTTTTCTCGAAGACCCCAAAAATATCAAATGGGAAAATCATTGCAACCAGTTAACCACCCTTCAGATGGGGCAACTGGAACTGAATGTGGCTGACAGCATCAGTAACACCACTGACAAATATGTCGTTCGGCTTAACGACGACAGGCTACAGATTGTCACCCCAAAGGCCAACGATGAATGGATGAGGAACTGACAAGCCATCAAGTTATTAAGACGGCGATTGACCTACAGCCTCACGGGAATGGCAACGACCAGCTCCGTGAGGTCGGCTTTGGTTTGATGGGCTTTGATGTTGATGCCTGCTTTCAGTCCGCCCAGCACCGGAAAAGCATAATGCAAGCCAATGCGTTCGTAATATTTCGACTCGTTGAACAAAGCGTTGTAGCCCATCTGGCGGTGCAAGTACCAGCCAAACGACAGGCCCAAAGACAGCCGATGATAGAACACTTCGTGCTTGGCAGCGATACCTAACGACCACGGACTATGCTTGGCAACGTTGCCTTGCCGCGCATCTAAGTCGGCAATGTGCGAGGCATAGGTTCCATAAAACCAATCAATGCCCACGCCCGATGCCCACCTGCGCGCATAACGGCACATCACGTCGGCCTGTAACGAGTAGGCCGCATACACCTTAAAATGTTCGGTACGATAATCAGGATGCGAGGGATTGGT
>CAMQBP010000185.1 GCA_946999025.1 uncultured Prevotella sp.
TGCCGTCCCAGTTGACAGATTCCAGTCCCATGGTCGTATGGTTCACGTCCAGCATTTCAAACTTTCGGTATTCGTTGCCTCCGTCAAAAATCAGCTGCTTGTTGTGTACCCATTTCAGTGCGTCGGGCATGACGTATTGCGGCTTGATGTTGAATCGTTCCTTGTTCCACCGTCCGTTTTGCAGCACGATGGTCTTGATTTGGGTTGCCGGATCGGTTACTTGCAGCATGCCATAGTTTACCTCCATGTTCACCTGCTGATGCGTTCCGTTGATGTCGATGTCTGTATTGGTCACCACCTCCATCTGGATACCAGCGAGAGGTTCCACCACCATGAAGCACGCAGACAAGATTTTCTCGTTGTCGTTGTTTTCGTCGAAGACCGTGAGGCGATAGTTCCCGCTCATCTTCAGCCTGCATCTTTCGTTGGGTATTTGCAGTCGATAGTGGGTGTAGAGCGTTTTCGTGTTGATTGATTTTTGCACGTCATCGATGGTGTTCCCCTCTGCGAAGCCATCCAGATAATCGCTTGCGAACAACTGAGTGGTAGTACTCCAGTCGGCTTCGCAATGCTCAATGGTGTAGGAATAACGGTGATATTCGTGGGTGAGGTCGTCAAACGCGATGGTTATTGGCTCACCATCCAATTGGGTGATGGGGGGTGAGAGCCAATCATCTCCTGCAACTACTTGCAAGGAAGCAATCGATTTTTTGTAAATCTCGTTCTTCTGTGCAGTGCAAACGCTTGCTGTCAGCAAAAGACAAATGCTTATCAGGGTTCTGTTCATCGTATTCATTTCCATGATGTGTTTTGCAGATGGCTGCGTGATGACGCCTGTTAGAATTCGAATATAATCTTTCCGTTAATCAATCGGCCGGTCAGATAATTGGGTACGGCGTATTGTTGGTTCGTCACATCCGTAATCCAATAATATGAATTGACGTTACTGATGCCGAAGAGGTTCAGCGCGTCAATGCCCAACCAAATGTTCTTGAAGACAGATTTAGAGCGACGGTCGTCATTGTTCAGCAGTCGATAACTCATCCCTAAGTCCACTCGTCTGTACGCAGGTGCGCGAAATGAGTTGCGTTCCAATTCGCGGTGCGGAGCTGCAAAGGGAAGACCATCGGCAAAAGCCAGCTTCAATGACATCTTCCATCGGTCGGTTCCGGGGAAGTAATCGGTGAAGAACAAGTTCACGGCGTACCGCTGATCGGTAGGCATGGGAATGGTCTTGCCATTGAGTTTCATCTTCGTGTCCATCACGGAGAGGCTTATCCACGAATCAGTTCCAGGCACAAACTCGCCATACAGCTTCAAATCCAGTCCCAGGGCATGTCCCGAACTCATGTTGTCGCCATAATATACCACCTTGACGTTGTTCACACTGTATGGTACCAGGTTGCCCAATGCCTTAAAGTAGGCTTCGGCAGTGAACTTGAATGGGCGTCTGTTCATCCTGAACCGGTAGTCCATGGCGGTGATTAGGTGGATGGAACGTTGGCTCTTCGCCTTCTCGTTAAGTCTTGCGTACGTCGTTCCGTTGACGGTTGTGGTGTCTCTTATCTCTTTGTAGAAAGGCGTTTGGTAGTACAATCCGGCCGCCAAGCGAAAGGTCATGTTCTCGTTAAAGGCAGGTATGATGCCCAATGAGGCGCGCGGACTCACCACCAATTCCTTGTTGTAGCTCCATTTACTCGTGCGCACCCCGTAGTTCAAGGTGTAGTGTGTGTTGCCGTTGCGGTTGCTAAACCGATAGGTGTCTTGCAGATAAGCCTCGATGCGCTGGGCGTTCAGTTTGTTTTTGGCACGCAGGGAGTAAATCATGTACAGGTCTTTTCCCGTGTGTGGGATGCTGTAGCCGCTTGAATCCCGCATCTCATATTCGGCAGCTTGCTCTTGAATGTGTTCAAACTTGAATGTCAATCCACCTTCTACTTGGTGTCGCTTGGATGTGTGTTTGGCCATCAACTTCACGTTCTCCACATGGGCTTTCAAGTAGTTGCGCGCATGTTGAAAGTAGGTTCCAACGCCCAAGTTTTCACTTGTCTCGGTTTGTGTGAGCCAGTATTGCCCCTGGATGTCATATTTTTCACGTTCGTTGGTCGAGAAAGCCGAGGCTAAGAGTGACACTGACGTGGAATCACCGAAGTTGTGTGTTAAGTCGATTGAACCGAAATAGGTATTGAACCGATCCTTTTCATGCCCATCAAAATATACTTTGAACGACTTAACGTTTTGCAATGTACCAAAAGCCGTTTCCCTGTTTTTTGGCGTAAACGTGTAGTGATTGTCCGATAGGTTGCCGATGAACGACAGTTTCCAACGCTTGTTCGGTGTATAAACCAGGTAGGTTTGGTAGTCTAAGAAATCGGGTTTGTATTCTCCCTCTGTTTCCAACGACCCCAATAGATATTTGTTGGTCTTGTATCTCAGGCCGTTGCTCCATGCCACCGTCTTGGTTCTGAAGCCTACGAATGCGCTGGCTCCCAACAAACTGGCAGACACGTTGGCCTCAAATGGTTTGGGTTGCCGGTAGGTGATGTCGAGGGCCGACGACATCTTGTCGCCGTATTTGGCCTCGAATCCGCCGGTTGAAAAACCAATCTTCTCCACCATGTCGGGATTGATGACCGACAATCCCTCTTGTTGTCCCGACCTTACCAAGAAAGGTCTGTATATCTCTATGTTGTTGATGTACACGCTGTTCTCGTCAAAGGCACCCCCTCTTACGTTGTATTGTGATGACAGTTCGTTGTGCGAGGACACGCCGGCTTGCGACTGTATGAGCTCTTCCACGCCATTGCCCGTAACCGAAGGCAAGGTTTTGGCATGATCAGTCTTCAGGTTTTGCGTTTGTCCGGTCTGAATTTTCTCGCCCATCACCTTCACTTCGCCCAGCATCTGGTCGTCGCTGTTCAATACTATCTGCAACGTTTGCTTACCTCGCGGATGGCGCAGCACGCGTTGCTTGGTTTTGTAGCCAATCATGGAAAACCTGATAACTACCGAGTCGGCCGACATCAGTTGCATGCTGAACTCGCCTTTGAGTGAGGTCACGGTGACCTTGCCCTGTTGCAGACACGACACGGTGGCCAGCTCCACGGGATTGAGTTGCTCGTCAACCACTCTTCCTTGCAGGGTGAATGATTGGGCTTGTGCTGCCATTGCGCATAGCAGCAGCAGATTGATTACAACGGTTCTCAATTTCATCATTGGTCTGATAACGCAATAGTTGGTTGATTATTGCGTTGCCGCACGTTGTTTCAGCATTGTCGCAGAGCCGCCAACAGCTCGTTGTTTTCGGTCTTCGTGCCAATGGTCACTCGCAAACAATCGTGGCATAATGTGACATGGCTTTTGTCACGCACCACAATGCCTTTGTCCAACAGGTATTGATAGGTGCCGTGGGCATCTTTCATCTTGGCCAGAAAGAAGTTGGCCGAGGTAGGATACACCTTCACGCATTGTGGCAGTACGGCAAAAGCCTGCACCATTCTTCGCCTTTCTTGCAGCAGGGTGGTGACCCATTTTTCTACCTCAAAGGTGCCTTGCAGCGACTTGAGCGCTTGCTCTTGCGTGAGCGAGCTGATGTTGTAGGGCTGTTTCACCTTATTAAATAGGTTGACGATTTCTTCGCTTGCGAATGCCATTCCCAGTCGGATGCCCGCACATCCCCACGCCAGACTCATGGTGTTGAGTATGATGAGGTTGGGGTAGGAGGTTAGTTCGGTGCGGAATGACTTCTGGGAAGAGAAGTCACTGTAGGCTTCGTCCAGCACTACGATGCCGTCAAACCGTTGGATGATTTCCGCGATGGCGTCCCTATGAAGGTCGTTGCCCGTGGGGTTGTTGGGACTGCATAGCCAGATTACCTTTGTTGACGCGTCGCATGTGGCCAGCAACTTGGCGGGCGACAGCTGGAAACATTCATCCAGCAGCACGGGTCTGTAGACCGTGTTGTTGATGTCTGCGCACACTTTGTACATGCCGTATGTTGGTTCGATGGCAACAACGTTGTCTTGCTGAGGCTCGCAGAAAATGCGGTAAACCAAGTCGATGGCTTCATCACATCCATTGCTCAGGAAGATGTTTCCGGCCGGCACTTGCTTAATTTGGCTCAGCTTTTCTTTCAATTCCCTTTGCAGTGGGTCGGGATATCGGTTGAGCGGTTTGTTGTATGGATTTTCGTTGGCATCTAAAAAGATGTTTGCCTCACTGCTGCCATGCTCGCTCCGCATGCTGTCATGGGGCGTTAACGTCCAAATATTGGGTCTAACCAGTTGTTCCAGGGTTCTCATCATGTCATCGATTTAAAGGGTAAAGGTGCCGAAATTGCGTGTTGTGAGGTGTGAATCGTTCACATGGCATTTCTTATTTGTTCTTAAAAATGTTATGCAAATATAATAAGATGTGGGGAGATGTGCAAGAAATGTCGTACATTTGCCCAATGCAAAAGTGCCAAAATTACTTTTCGACAGGTGTCGGAGCATACCGAACCGAAAGTTAATTAGTCATACTATCAAAGAACTCTTTGGCTGGCAGAGGAAAGCTGCGTAGCCAGTATCTCAAATTTTAACGAACT
>CAMQBP010000186.1 GCA_946999025.1 uncultured Prevotella sp.
TATTCAGGTCGAAATCGGTCATGCGATAAGTGCCAATCACCATGGCACATTGTTGCTGGTAAAAGGCGTCTACGATGGTTTGTAGGGTGTGTTCGTCTGAATACAGATCGTCGCTATCCAACTGAACGGCGAACTTTCCGCAGTTGGCATGATGCAAACCATAGTTCCAGCAGCCACCAATACCGAGGTCGGTGCGTTGGGGAACGAGATGAATGACACGCTCATCGTCCTTGTGTTGGTCAATGATTTCGCTGGTGCCATCATCCGAATGGTTGTCAATCACGATGAGATTAAACTTGAAAGAAGTTTGTTGGCGCAAGACAGACTGTATGGCAGCCTCGATGGTGCCAACTCTATTCTTGACCGGAATGATGACTGATGCCTCATATTCGAATGGGGTAAGGTTGAAATCCACCTCCTTGAACACGGGTTCGAGATAGCCTCCAACAGCTTTCAGATGCTCGGTACACGCCCTTTCCATTTCTTTTTGACGTTCCTGGTTGCGTGGATCAACATAGTCGAACTGCTTTTCGCCACTCTTACGGTTGTCTTCTTCAATCTCTGTATACAGGTATTCGTTGACGTGTACCAACTGGTGGTGCCTACTTAGACAAAGGCGTAGGGCATACAGTGCCGCATGCTGGTAATTGTCTTTGAGGTTGAGAACACCAGTTTTGAATGCAGCGGTATTGAAAAACAACAGCGAACCAAAGTTAAAGTCATCGCGTAAAGACCCCAATTGATAATCAATAACAGGCGAATTGATACGCTTTTGAGCCTTAATCTGATAGTGATCGGCATACAAGAGCGCAGCCTGGGTATCTTCGGCCAGTTGAATCAATCGTTGTAAAGCTCTGTAATGCAGGCTCAAAGGTGTGTCCTTGGTAAGCAAAACGATATATGGGGCGGTAGCCTCTTTGGCTATTTGCTGCAAGGTATTGGATTGGTACAAGCTCTCTTTGAGCGCATGAATATTGACAAGGGATGTAAAATCTTGAAACGCAGCACACAGTTGCTGGTATTGCTCGTCGTTGATGAAGGGTAAAAAACAATCTATCTTCTTCATAAGTTCATTCTATCTTTATTTAATGAGTATTATCGATATTGTAGTAAGCATAACTCTCCACTGGCAGCTGTCACCAACAGTTGTCGGCGTCCAACAGGAACTACAGTGTTGATGAGTGAGTTGCCTATTTTGTGTTTCCATCTGATTTCACCTGTTTTCGCCTGTAAACCGAATATCAAACCATCTTTGGTGCTACCCAAAACCACATCGCCTTGTTCGGCCATCATGGAGGTGGCGTGTTCGTAACCAAACTGTAAATTGGCTCTCCATAGTTGTTTGGGTTGTTCAGCGGTGGCGCTGTAGCACACCACACTGTCTTGCATGGTCTTGGCATAGATGCGCGTTTGGTCTGCTGATAGGCCAATCGTTTCTCTTACTTTCGACTGATAGGTGCGCCAGATGGTTGCACCCGTTGTTAAATCGATGGCCGTGAGGGCTCGTTCGGGATCTACAATGAAGACGCGGTTCTGCGTGGCAACAGGCCAAACGGCTGCTGGTGAAAAGTGCATTCGAGTGAGATTGCCCGTCCAACGCCAATTCTCATGACCGTTCTTTTGATTCAGCGAGTAAAGTGTGTTGTCCCATGCACCGAAGATTACTTGATTGTTTGTAACCAAAGGCTTTGTTTCTACATATCCTTTTACCTTGTTATAGGTCCACACTACTTTTCCGTTCTGGATGTCAATGGCACGGAAAATGTGGTCACTGCTGCCTATATATGCGATGCCTTGCTGTATGGTAACGGCTCCCAACACAGGCGCTTCGGCCTGAATACGCCATTTTAAACTTCCATTTTTGGCATCAATGCCGTAGATGTTCTGGTCGGCTGAGCCAAAAATCACGATTCCATTTTCAACCGCAGGCGTTCCCACAATACGGTTTCCCGACTGGTATGCCCACAGTTTTTTACCCGTTTTCAAGTTGTATGCCGTTAGTATGCCAGCATCATCGCCCACAAAAACTCGGTTTCCCTCAACGACAGGCGAACTATAGATGGCCGTACCCGTCTGTACGCACCATTTTCCTTTAACGTTTGGGTAGGTCTTGTTGACTGAAAAGTCAGGATACTTGTCGGCTTTCTTGTCGTGGTTGAACAGCTGTTGGGTTAAAGAGTAGGCGCATAGACGCTGTTTCTTTTCTCCTATTCGTTGCTGGTAAACGATGATAGAGTCTGGAGAAACTTCATAAATGCCATATCCTGGCAGTGCGTCTTTATCACGAAGATTGGTTCGGATGAGTACGCCAGGGATTCCATCGTAAGTAAATTGTTTGTTTCTGTGATAATGCCCGCCGATGAAAAGACGTATATTATAGGGCTTCACAGCATCGGTCACTTCATACCAGTTGTCTACATCGCCTTCTAAAATAGGGTAGTGGGTGACCAATATCACCGGTTGTTTCTTGTCCTTGATGGTCGATTGAATCCACGATATATCTTGCGGTTTCACATGACCGAATGCCATGCGCATGAAAGGACCTGTGTTGAAACCTATGAACTGAATGCCTTTGTGGAAAAATGAGAAGCGTTCGCCACCGAATATCTTGGCAAACATGGTGCATCCTGATTCGCTCCACTTGGTTTCATGATTGCCCATCACGGTGTAATAAGGATAGCGTAAAAGGTCTAAACACTGCTTTACTTTGTGCAGCGTTGCATTGTCGCCCTCCTCGGTGATGTCGCCCGTAACGAGAACAAAGTCAAGACTGTCCGTCGCATTTATCTGTGCAATGGATCGAAGCAAGTCTTCGGTTGGGTTGGGATTGTTTTGACTGAGGTGTATATCTGTCAGTTGGGCAAAGCGGAATGTTCCTATTTGCGCTTGTACCTGTACGCAGAAGGCAAGTGCTAATAGACTGTATATAAAGGTCTGTATTCTCTTCATAACCATAGGTATAATTTGTAATGGGATTTATTGTTTAAAGAATTGTATGATTTCTGCCATCAGCTTCTCTCTGTTGGCAGCATCTAATATCGACTCAAATGGCACGCCCATGACAAACGTCTTGTACGTGCCGCGGTATGCCACTGCTGCACTAAAATTGTTTTCGGGATAACGCATCACCGTGTAGGCGTCGTCACAAGCAGGCTCAATAGCGTCTGGCGATTCTACAATATAGGTCTTAGGCCCCAACGTATGCGCGTAGTTGTAGGCAGCTGGTGCGAGATTGAAAGGCGATTTTACGGTCGACAAGCGTCCTGTGACGGCCGCTCTACTGTTGCGCCACTTGTACTTTAGTACGTTTATTGCAAAGAGAATGTCTTCTTTTTGGGGCTTTGCCAATTTGTTATTCCATAGATCGCTGCCGATGTATGCCCCCGATACGAATATGGATGTGCCTTGTTGGGTGTAAGCAGTGAGTATTTGTTGCATTTCGGGTGTAAAGATCTTGTAACGCAAAGGATATATTTTGCCGTTGCCTAACTTTGTCTGTCGCTGTTTTCCCAAGATGATGTCAATCCATTGGATGTCTTTCTCAACACGGTTAAAGCGCTCTCGGCTACACGATTCGAACGAACAACCCGCCTTTAAAATGGCGTCTCCGTGCAGGGCGATATAATCGAACGTGTTACCTGCAATGACCGTTGTCTCTTCATTTCCGTGACTGTCGCCAAAGCCACCCGAATCATCATCGAGCCATGGGAGCGACCTGTTGAACTCTTTTTGGCTGCCTACATAACTGATATCTACCATATAGGGTACACCATGGTCTTCACTATCCAAGAATCCTGCATACAAGGTGTCCAACGGAGCGGGTGCGACAAAATCGGCAGGAGCCGATATACGGTCGAATCCGTTGACGATTAAAGCCTTTTTGTGATGAGGCTTTGCACTGCGTCCTACGGCTACAATTTGCGATGGGAAGCTCACACCGCCCTCGTTCATTGCCACCACTTTGTAGCTGCACACCATGTCTTTGGGTACGTCTGCCACATATTTACATTGTTTTACCACTTTTCCATGGTCAAACTCCCCATTTCCATAGCGCGTATAAACAATGTAGCGGTCGGGTTTTGCCGTGGGTTCAAGCGTGTCTTCAACCGCTTGCCAAGTAAGTTCCACCTGCCCCTTATCCGTTAAATGGGCTGCCATGTGACTCACGGGGAGCGGTGTCACCACGTATTTTTGTTGATGTTGTTTGCACGAAAAGCGCAGCATGGCTTTGTAGATAGCGCGACTTACTGCAAATCGGAACCGAGGGTCGAGCCCATAACGCATGTCTGCGAAGTTTTGATGCGACAGCAATTCCAACAACATGGCTGGCACCCGTGGAGTTCGTGCCTCATAATAAGAACCATTTCTGTTGCCCCTGCTGTGCCACGTTGGGTCAAATTGTGCCCGTATGTCATGTAATATGCTGTTATGAATGGTTTCGGCATATTCCTTACAAAGCTGTCGCGAGGCCCCATTGGCAAACACACTGTCATACGATTGCGTGAAGTAAATGCCCAAAGTACCAATGGTACTGTCGTTCTTGGTGACACCCGCATCGGAGTGAAAGGCCAAAGACA
>CAMQBP010000187.1 GCA_946999025.1 uncultured Prevotella sp.
TTGCAACAACGCCACACAGGCCAATAGCGGCCAAACTAAGTAAAATTTTTCTCATATGTTTTAGATTTAAAAAAATATTATCTTACAGATACATTTTATCGTTTCTGCAATATAGACTTGTATACTAACAAATCATACCGAGTGCTGTATATGATGTAACACCGACATTCTCTCGCAAATATACATAATAATTTTGTATTTGCAACCTTTTTTTTATAATTTTTCTACACCTTTCAGGCCTCAATCCACATTTTTCACCACAATTCCGTCTGCGATTCACAAAAACAATGTACCTTTGTGGAAACTAACCACTTCGTGAACATAACGACAACAATCAAATAACAATACAATGAACAAACTTATTTCATTTTTCCTCGTCACCTTCCTGAGCCTCAACGCATGGGCTGGCAAGATAGTAACCGATAGTATTCACAGCAATGTGCTGGATAGTACGATGACCTTCAATGTCTATTTGCCCACCGGATATGAACTGTCATCACAAAAGTATCCCATTGTTTACTTGCTACATGGACTGTATGGCACTTATAAAGATTGGGCTTCGAAGGCAAACATGAAAGAAGTAGCCGACGAATTGATAGAAACTCAGGAGGCTGTACCTATGGTGATTATTATGCCCAATGCAGGAAATCCTGATGTAAGGAATCAGTGGAATGGCTATTTCAACATGCCTGGTTGGAACTATGAAACGTTCTTCTTCACTGAACTGTTGCCCACCGTAGAGAAGAAATACCGCGCCATAGGCGATAAAGCCCATCGTTCCATTATGGGACTCTCGATGGGTGGAGGCGGTAGTACGGTGTATTGTCAACGCCATCCCGAACTTTTCTCATCATGCTATGCCATGAGTGCTTGGTTGGATAATAAAGAACCAGAGGTTGCCCCACATGGGAAGGACAAATTGTACTATGTCTCTAAATCGGTACGTGACCATTCGGCAATTGATTTCATCACGAACGCTAACGAAACCACGAAACAACAGCTGCGCTCTGTTCGCTGGTTTTTCGATTGCGGAGATGATGATTATTTGGTAGAACTATCCTTTAAGATTCACCAACTCTATGCCAAAGCAGGCATCAAGAGCGAACTTCGCATCAGAAACGGTGTGCACAACTGGGAATATTGGCATGGCTGTTTGCGCACGGCCTTACCGTTCGCCTCCATCGACTTCCGCAGATAACTGGCAAACAAAGGAGGTTGTAAAACTCATAACACCTCCTTTTTCGCATCCTGACAGATGAAAGCCGCCACCATCAATTCTTAACTTTTAAACACCGCACGATTGCGGAACGTGATGAATCACGCCCCTACGAACAACAGAAAATTAGTTACTATGTAGGGACGTGGGTTGTCACATTCTGCTTTACGCGCATTAAAAATTGACTAAAGACTGCACACAACGCAAAAGATTGGCGTATCAAAATGCTGATACACCTTTTTTTGCCCCTCCTATTTTCGCTTTCGTCCCGAGGTCAGAAAGTTCAACACGGCCCTTTTCATTTACGAATGATGCATAGCTTTATTATCATCAAACGGAACGTTCTGTAGTGAAATGTCTTCTGGCACAACGATTTTTTAACACAAATGCTGGTCGTTTTTTCAACCAACTACTCATAGAAAAACAAATAGGCGAATTACGGGAAGGTTTTTCCAGCAATCTGATAACCAAAGCGTTATATGATTATATCAACTAAAATGCAATCAAAAAGTGATGCGTTTTGGGCAAAAAAGGTGTTCAATAGGATACAAATTAGGAGGTTAAAGCATACCTATTGGGAGGTTAAAGCATACCTATTGGGAGGTTAAAGCATACCTATTGAACTGCAAAAGCATGCAAATTACCGATTTGCTCCACGTGCATGTGGCAAAAGATGGTGATAGGAAGGCTCTCAACACTTGAAAAGCCATCCCTTTTTATCTATTTTGCGATTTTGTTTTGTCAAAGAAAATGAATTGATTTAACAAACCAAAGGTTTATTAACACAATAAATAAAAACATCGCGAATCACAAGCTCACCGCAGGAGCCTTGCAACAGGAAACCATCAGCTGAATGAGGGATAAATAGTCGGAGAATATATCCACACAAAAATAAATATCGCTATCTTTGCAACAAATTAACGAAAAAGGAGTTAATAAAAGAAAGAGAAAAAGAGATTTTACCCACAATATGAAAAAAGTTATTCTATATATTCTGCTACTCATGCTGTGCCCGCTGACCCTCACGGCACAATCTTCCATGTCAGACGAACAGGTTCTTGAATTCGTCATGAAAGAAAACGCCGCAGGCACCTCACAGGCACAAATCGTGACCAAGTTGATGCAGCGCGGCGTGAACATTCAACAAATCAGGAGAATAAAGGATAAATACGAACGACAGACTAAGCACAAGGGACTGGCAAACATGGTCGACCAGACCGCAGACCAGACAGAAACACGCATGCGCGCGACAGATGCCGCAACGTACTACGGAGCTTTCCAATTTACCAACGGTGCCAATGTGGAAAAAGAGTATGTCTATGATGCCAATGGTAACCTAACGCAAGATTTCAACAAAAAGATTTCGAAGATAGAATATAATTCATTAAATTTACCATCGAGACTGCAGTTCAGCTACGGACACTTGGCAGAATACGCCTATGATGCCGCAGGACGGAAGCTTTCTGTAACATATCATACCTCGAAAACCAACCTGTTGGTACCTATGGGCAGTATCGTGCCGCCGCAAACGACTAATGTAGCCATGACTTTGAAAATCGATTATTGTGGAAACATGATTTACGAGAACGGTCACTTGAGCCGAATACTGACCGATGTAGGATATATCACTTTGAATGGTACGACACCTATGTACCATTACTACCTAAAAGACCATTTGGGCAACAACCGTGTGGTGATGAATGAGCGGGGTGCCGTGGAACAGGTGAACCATTACTATACTTTCGGAGGACTGCTGGGTGAAAGTACTGGTGGTGAAGTACAACCTTACAAATATAACGGCAAGGAACTTGACCGCATGCACGGGTTGGATTGGTACGACTACGGAGCAAGGCATTATGATGCAGCATTGGGCAGATGGACAACTATGGATCCACTGGCAGAGAAGTATTATGATATTAGTCCCTATGCGTATTGTGGGAATAATCCTATTAATTATTTTGATCCTGATGGGAGAGACTGGTATAAGGATAAGGATGGAACATACCAGTATTCTCCTAATGTTCATGCTCAAAGTGATCTGCAAAAAGGACAGCAGTATTTGTGGAGATCCCACCAGTTTAAAACCATAAACTATAGGTCAGATGGTAGTATTATGTACTCCAATGAAACTACTGCATATAACAGAATGTGGAATCAGGCAGATAAACATTATCGTACTTCAGTGCATAAAGGCGGTAGAGAAATTGGAGCCTTTATTTTAGAAAAGGGAGGTGTTCTTGTACTACCAGATTATTTGAACGTAGCTGGCAGAAGTGAAATTGGAAAATACGGATATAAGATTAATTCTAAAGGTTATTTGTCAAAGGGCAATGAGCGATTTAAAATAACGGCTCAAATTCATACACATCAAGATAAAAATAGTAATCCTATCTCAGGACTAACAGAAAAGTTAACTTATGTCAGTGGAGATCTTCAAACGTCAATTAATATGGGAGGCTTACCTGTAATTGTCATGGGACATCAAAATAATGTAGATGCAATTTATAGTCGTACTCATGGTTTTTCACGCATTCACATGGGGAGATTGACAGATGTACTTACAGGTAGTATACTGTTATCTCCATGGCTAAATAAATACCCAACCAAATAATGAAAAAAATAATAGCATTTGTTAGCATCATTTGTTTATCTGCATGTTGCTATAATACAAAAAAAAGCGAATTTAAAGTGGCAATGAAAGATGATATTTATAGTATAATGCAATCATATATAGAACTTTATCCGCAATATAATACATTTGTATTATCCTCTGCTATGGAAAGAACATTCTCTGGTAAAAAAGCAGATGGTTTTATTTTAGGCCCTGATTTTCCCGGTCTTTTTCCTGATGGAGCTCATAATATAAGCATAGATATAGACAATAAACGTATATATATCATTTCTAATTTAGCAAATATTTTTACAGCTTCACATCAAGAAAAATGGATTAATAAAAATATGAAAGATACTATGGTGTATGATGAATGGATCACAGAAGAAGGTTTAAACTATGTACGTAATGGAATTTATATATATAGTAAAGACAATTCTCTAAAAATCATGCAAAGACCTGACACTTTCTTCTTCCATTACTTACCAACAAAAGTCAAATTTATTAATATAAGAAAGAAGAATAATAAGTAAAAACTCAAAAAGTTCAGCAAATTCTTAAGGAAACGAACCGATTATTGTGGAAACATGATTTACGAGAACGGCCACTTGAGTCGAATACTGACCGATGTAGGATATATCACTTTGAATGGTACGACACCTATGTACCATTACTACCTAAAAGACC
>CAMQBP010000188.1 GCA_946999025.1 uncultured Prevotella sp.
GCTAATCACCAAATTTATAGACACTTATAATTCGTCGAACTCACGTTATTTATATATTTCGCCTTCATTTAAGTACTTTTTCTCTTTTCGATTGTTTAATATTATAAGTAAAAAAATTACATACAATGACTCTACTTCAAGATAAATATCGGTCACAAAGGATAACAACGGACGAACTTTCCGAACTACGCGAGGAGATTAACGCTTCCACTGACGAAGTTCTGGAAGCTGCTATGCGAAAAGAGTGGAATGCTATAGATGATGAAACAGACCGCTATCACGCAGAGACCGAAAATATATGGCAACGGATTGAAAAACAGATAAACCCGGCAAGGAAAACTCCATGGAACATTGCGTGGAAGTGGACACAAATAGCTGCGGTAATCATGTTTCCCGTTTTGCTCTTCGTTGCCTACCAACTTTATGACGAAAATGCATCTTTAACGGGTAAGACAACCACATTCAGTACACATCAAGGGGAGAAGGCCAACATCATATTACCTGACGGAACAAGTATTTTGCTGAACGAAAACACCGTGCTGTCATACAATACGGATCGCTTTCAAGGCCGTCGTCGGGAAATAGCCTTTGAAGGTGAAGCATCTTTTCAGGTAGCCAAGGATGCACATCGGCCTTTTGTGGTAAAAAGCCAAGGGCTGAGTGTGCAGGTATTGGGAACAACCTTCAATCTTTTAGCACGAAAAAATGACGACATAGCCAAATTGGCCCTGCTATCCGGAAAGGTTGATTTGGCATCACCGATGTCTCACCAGAGCAAACGCATCACTCCAAAACAAATCGCTATCCTTGACAAGTCTACAGGGCATATCTCCGTCTACAATGCCGAGGATGAAATGCAAGAAGTCACGGCATGGCAACGCAACGAAATAGTCTTCAGGGATGCCCCGCTGATCAAGGTTATTTCAACCATTGAGAAAAACTACGGTGTAAAATTTGTATTCAAGACCACACCCAACATGGCAGATGTGTTCACGGGTACAATGTTATCCAATGATTTGAATGAAAATCTAAGGATTCTTGAACAATCTTATCATGTAAAATCTACGTTGTGTAATAAGACTATCACCATTACAAGTCAGTCTTTAGATTGAGTGGCAGGTGCCATTTATGTTCCGATCATGACCATTGAGCGGTGTTCATAGGTACAATCTTTGTCCATGACTTGGCAACAAGAGTGCCAACATGTTGCAAAATCCAACAAAAACCTTTCGGTTTGCGTCCTTTTTCAGGATAAATGGCTACCTTTGCAATCATCTAATTGTTCATGGTCATGAAACAGAATTTATTGGTTTACAATACGCTCACGCGCTCGAAGGAACTGTTCAAACCGCTGCATGCCCCCCAATGTGGGGATGTATGTGTGCGGACCAACCGTGTATGGCGACCCACATTTGGGACACGCCCGGCCGGCCATCACCTTCGACGTGCTCTTCCGCTATCTCAAACACATCGGGTATAAGGTGCGTTATGTGCGCAACATTACTGACGTGGGGCATCTCGAACACGATGCCGACGAGGGCGAAGACAAGATTGCCAAGAAGGTGCGGTTGGAACAACTGGAGCCTATGGAGATTGCCCAGCACTACACCAACCCTTATCATAATGCTATGGAAGCCCTCAACGTGTTGCCCCCAAGCATAGAGCCACACGCCACAGGACACATCATCGAGCAGGAGGAATTGGTGAAACAGATTCTCGCCAACGGCTATGCCTACGAGAGCAACGGCTCGATTTATTTCGACGTGGCCAAATATGACAAAGACCACAAATACGGTATTCTCTCCGGTCGAAACCTCACCGACATCATCAACAACAGTCGTGAGCTCTCAGGCACCGACGAAAAGCACAATCAGGCCGACTTTGCGCTCTGGAAGAGAGCCATGCCGGAGCACATCATGCGCTGGCCCAGCCCTTGGAGCGACGGCTTTCCCGGATGGCACTGCGAGTGCACGGCGATGGGGCGCAAATATCTCGGCGACCATTTTGACATACACGGTGGCGGCATGGACTTAGTGTTCCCACACCACGAATGCGAGATAGCACAGGCTGTAGCAAGTCAGGGCGACCAAATGGTGCGCTACTGGATGCACAACAACATGATTACCATCAACGGGCAGAAGATGGGTAAATCGCTCGGCAACTTCATCACCTTGGAGCAGTTTTTCAACGGGGAACACGAATCATTGGAGCAGGCCTATTCGCCCATGACGATCCGATTCTTCATTCTCTCGGCCCACTATCGTGGCACGGTGGAACTTCTCCAACGATGCCCTGAAAGCCGCCAAGAAGGGATTGGAAAAGCTCATGACGGGCATTGCCGACCTCGACCACATACAGCCGTCCAAGGGATCGCAACCCGACACGGCCAAATTTGTCAAGGCCTTGCGCCAGCGTCTCTACGACGCCATGAACGATGACCTACAGACACCGCTCGTTATCAGCGCACTGTTTGAGCCTTGTCATCTCATCAATCTGCTGCTCGACCACAAGACCAAAATCTCTGAGGACGACCTCAAGGAACTCTCCGACACCATGCATGTGTTCACCTTCGACCTCCTCGGCCTGCAAAACGAGCAAGGCGAGAGCAACGAAGCCCGCGAGGAGGCATACGGCAAAGTGGTGGAGATGGTGCTGAAGCTGCGCCAGCAAGCCAAGAAAGCCAAAGACTGGGCAACCAGCGACGAGATTCGCGACGCGCTTGCCGAGGCCGGATTTGAGGTGAAAGATACCAAAGACGGGGTGACCTGGAAACTCAACCGCTAAGTCTCCACACACCTCATACGTTATAACGACAAACGCCCGATGCAACCATCTGCATCGGGCGTTTGTCGTTTCTGGGACAATGAAGTCCACTCTTATTTCACAACGAACTTCCTACCATTCCTGATATAGATACCACGGGGCGGCCCGACAGGACTTGTCCCCACGCTCTGTCCATTGAGATTATAGATTCGGGCATCGTTCATGCGTCCCGGTTCCATATTCAATACTTCAATGTCGATGGTGTACCGAGGGCCGGTCTCAATAGCATAGAGCGACGCTATGTCCTTTTCAGACAACACCCTGTTGTATACTCTCAGGTTGTCGTAGGTAGCATCAGCCGATCCCCAACACGATCCATAGCCCAGATACAAGTTGGAACACTGCCGCACAAATTAGACAACCTCGCCATACCTGAATCGACTCGCCGACGATACCTTGCTGCCATTTTGTTCCCCGTTGACACTGCCGAAGGGCTTTTGCTCGCCGTTAACATAGAGCCTCAGGCCATCGGTACCCGACGCAGTGAGGGTGACCATTGTCCATTTGGTGGCCAAGATATTGCCCGTGCGATTTGAACCATGGTTCAGGTCAATCCAGTTGCCCGACCTACTGTTATATCCCACGTAGGTGTTTCCGGTAAACCAGAGCTTAGGTTGCCTTGCCAGGTCATGGAATCCAAGCAGGGCATCCCAAAGATTTTCAGTCGATATCTTCACCATGAACGACACCGTGAAACCCTCAGCAAGTTCCAATCCCTTCAATGAGTTGGGCATTTCTACATAGCTCTCGTTCTTCGCCGCCCCAAAACCGGTATGCAGCATCTTGCCGCTGCGGTCGGCATCGTCGATCAGCGAAGGCATCACCGCACTGCCATTACGCTTCAACACAGCACGCTGCGTGGTGTTGTAGTTGTTGAGCAGTGGTTCACCGTCGAACGGATAAGATGCCATCGCTCCCATCTCGGTATCGGCATTGCTCTTCTTCACAGTCACCGTCATGTTGTCCTGATATTCATAGTCGCCCACCCTGTTGCTTACACTCAGCTTCACAGGCATGCTTTCAGCCGTCATGGCCGATGGATTGTACACTCCGGTATTCGATAATATGTCTGGGGTCGACGATGTCCAACTTACCGTTACATCCTTACTGGCAAAGCCCGTGAGGTTCACATCCCTATCCACCACACTGCCGTCTTTGAGCGGCATCATGTTGTTCACCACGTAGGCCAAGTGGTAGTCGTCCCGCATCTTGTAGCCCCAAAGGCTCACGCCCTTGTTGTCGAGAGCCGTAAACGACAGAGCTTTGATGGTGTAGGGTTCCAACTGCTGCTCAACAACGACGCCCTGATACGTAGAACCACCCACCGTAATATTGATATAAGAGGTGCCGTCCACCAGTTCCCACGTACCCGTATATGCACCGGTGACGCTTCCATCCCCATTCAGCTGAACGGTAACGGGTCTCACCATTTCCATACCGGCATAGTCAAGAAGCTGTCGGTGTATCATGATTTCATAGCTGCCAGTCACCTTCGACGCATCAAAAACTTGCTGAGAAGCAATCGTAGCATCGGTCGTTGTTTCCCCGCTAAACTCAAACGGAGCCGCAACGAGCCATCCCTTCTGATTGGTAAAGAGTTGGTGCACACGAACTTGGTGCCATTCTGACCCATTATTAAACCCAAATCGGTCATTAGAAAAAGCTTCTTGTCATTTTCTAATGACCGC
>CAMQBP010000189.1 GCA_946999025.1 uncultured Prevotella sp.
GATAGGTGGACAAATAGTCTATAATCGTAATAAAATTATCAAGCTCTCGGATGCTATTAAGGCGCAAAATAAGCGTTATCTGGAACAGGGCACAGAAGTTAGTAACTTGTTCTATGAGGGCAATCCTATAAATGCTATCTATGCTGTACGTTCTGCAGGTATTGATCCCAGTACAGGTAGAGAGGTGTACTATGACAAAGATGGGAATTTGGCTAAAACATGGAATCCACAGGACAAGGTATATATGGGAAGCTCAGAACCCTTGTGGCGTGGCAACTTCCGTACGATGGTAATGTATAAGAACTTTACATTCAATGCTTCCTTTGGATATCATTGGGGTGGCATGCTCTACAATTCTACATTGCGTAATAGGGTAGAGGTGAGCAGAGAAACGATTGCAGAGAAGAATGTAGATGAACGAGTACTCTCACAACGTTGGTTACAACCTGGAGATGTTAGCTTCTTCAAAGCGATTAGCAATGAACCTACTAAAGCTACCTCACGTTATGTATTCAACGACCGAATGCTCGAACTGCAAAATGTTTCATTGCAATATCGCTGGAACAACCAATGGTTGCGTGATAAGACAGGCATTGAATCTTTGGTGTTCGGCATCAATGCATCGAATTTAGCTTATTGGTCTTCTGTTAAATACGAGCGAGGAACAAGTTATCCATTTGCTCGAAATGTACAGGGATCTATCACATTGACATTCTAAAAATACAAACCTATGAATAAGTTTATCAATACAATATTGACAGTCACGTTGGCAGTGAGCGGATTGACTTCTTGCTCCGACTGGTTGGATGTACAACCAGAATCACAGCAACGTGAGAAAGACATGTTTAAGAACTATGATGGTTTTAAAGATGCTCTGACGGGTTGTTATTCGTCCATGGCATCAAGAAGTCTCTATGGCGAACGACTTACCATTAGTGATATTGAATATCTGGCTTGCTTGTGGAATGAGCCTACGAATAACACGACACCCAGATGGAAATATTTATACCAGCATAATTATAAGAACCAAAATGCGGAGAACGCTATCCGTAATATTTATGGTGGTTTGTTTAATGTGATTGCACAAGCAAACAAGGTGATAGAGCATGCACAACAAGCAGATGTTATAGGTGATGACCAAATACGGAAGGTGATTCTTGGTGAAGCTTATGCTCTTCGTGCTTATTGTCATTTTGATGTGTTAAGATTGTTTGGTCAGATGCCACAGAATCCTACACGGCAAGTCATGTTGCCTTACGCACTTGGTACTGGTATCGAGTATGAAGCACCTTATCTGAGCTTTAATGAGTATGTAGCTCAACTTGAAAAAGACTTGAACGAAGCGGAAAAGTTATTGAATGGTTCGGATCCCATCCAAACATACAACTATGATGTATTGAATAATATGGTAAAAGAGGCAACTGTTCCTGAAGATGATTTTATGCAGTTCCGCCAATTCCGACTAAACTACTTTGCTGTTAGAGCATTGAAAGCACGAATGTATCTGTATATAGGACAATTGGAGAAAGCACATCAAGAGGCCAGATATGTTATTGATGCTAAAGTGGCAGGTAAGCCATTCATGGAGTTATCAGGAATTGAAGACATTAAAAAGCACTACTATAGTTTGCCCAATGAGTGTATCTTTGCTTTGAGTAATAACAAGATAGCAGACTATCTACCAGAGATGATGCATGGATATAATGGGCAAGTAACAGGTGACAGAAACTTGGTGATAACGCTCGACATGTTGAACAAAATACTTTATGATGGAGCAAACACAACGAGTGATAACCGTTATCTGAAAGTATGGAATAAAGCATCATCAGATGTGACAGGAACGAAGTTCCCTACCTTACTTAAATATAGTTATAATCCAGGAGACTATGAACGGTCAGATCAACTTTCTAAACTAATGACGAAGCTACAATTCATGCCATTGATACGAATGTCAGAGATGTATCTTATCGCTATGGAGAGTACCAACGACTTAGCAGAAGCGAATTCTTTGTATAAAACCTATATGGCATCGCACAATGTGAATGTCACTGAAGGCTTTAAATCGTTAGAGGCTGTGAAAGAAGAAGTGATGAAAGACTATCACCGAGAGTTCTATGCAGAGGGTGTTATGTTTTATGCGTATAAACGCACGGGAACCAAACAACTGATGTTTATGCGGAAGTCTATGACAGAGGAAAACTACGTCTTGCCTTTGCCAACTTCTGAGTCAAATCCTAATAAGAAACCTACTAAATGATAGCAAAGATGAAAAAGATATTATTTCCAATATTTGCGATAGTTGCAATTCTTTCTTCTTGTGAGGAGGACTTGCCGCTTTACAGTGACCAGCAAGCTTATCTTAATTTCGATATACAATATCGAGAAGATACGCTCGTTAACTATTCTTTTGCCTTTTCTGGTGGAAAACAAAAAGATACCGTTTGGATTAAACTCAAAACAATGGGGTATCTTTCCGATAAGCCTCGTCAATTTAAGCTAAAGCAAGTTCCCTTTGTAAAGAATAACGCCGAACCTGGCAAGCATTATGTGGCTCTTAATTCAAAGGAGATAGAGCCTTATCTTGTTGTTCCAGCCAATGCGGTGAGTGTTGATGTACCTATCATTTTACTTAGAGACCCATCTTTAGACGATGCTATTTATAATCTGCGCATCGTTGTAGATCCGAATGGAACGTTTATGCCTGGTTATCAAGAACAAAACTTCATACAAGTAACTATTACTAATAAGCTCAACCGACCTTCTAATTGGAGTGGGTTTATGAATCATTACTTTGGCAAATGGGGACCAGTGAAACATCAGTTTATGATGGATGTAACAGGAAAAAAGTGGGATGCTCAATTCTTACAAACACTCTTTGCTGACCAGGTTTATACGCGATATCTGCAAAGTAAGTTAAAACGTGCATTAGAAAAACTCAACAACGAGCGCAAGGCAGAAGGTAAGCCTATGTTGAAAGAAGCCGATGGAACTTTGGTTACGATTGGAAAATAACAATTGATTAATATATTGACACAATGAAAAAATATGCCATATTATTGATAGCATGTCTATCGCTGTTCTCTGCCTGTACGGAGGACGATTCAACCACAGTTGGTCTTGATAACTTTATCCATATAGCTGGAGTAGAAAAGAGTTATCATGCTATTTCTTATTCTGGAGATAAATTACAAATTAATCCTACAGTTGAAAGTAGCTTCGCACCTTCTGATCTCACATACACGTGGACTTGTTATGATACAAGAGATGCAGATCGAGAAAAAACTGATAAGAAAGGAAATGGTTATTATGTTCAACCCGATACAATAGGTCATGAACAAAACTTAGATTATCCTGTAAGTCTGAGCGATGGAGAGTACACTTTTATATTAACAGTCAAATCCAAGAGTACTGGTTATTTTCAACAGGCAGTCACTTCTCTACTTACGCAATCGGCACTCTCTCACGGTTTTTATATTTTAAAAGAGACAGTTGATGGAAATACCGACGTAGACTTATTTATTTCTAAATCAAACAAGCTGTTGGCAGATGTCATCAAATCAAATCAGGGACAAGCCTTGCTTGGCAAACCACGAGCACTTGACATCAATCATCAACTGGGATACATAGATCCTAAAACCGATGATAAAGCTGGTGATAACTTTCTGTGTATTACAACAGAAAATGATAAAGTTTATTGGATTCGTGCCCTTGATTGTAAGACGCTGAAAGATAATTCTAACTTTTATTATGAACAGGTGCCTGATCTTAAACCTTATCGTGTGGTGCGAGGCTTCTTTACAGAATTCTTTCTAACCAATAAAGGATTATTCCATGGTTATACAGCAAGTCAAAGAGGCATTGGAATATTAGGAGAACTTGCGGGCTATGGTGCCAGCAAACATATTGTGCAGGGAACAGGAAATGTTGCTAATAACCTGATATATTGGTCATTACCCGATCATAGCTTGACCATGATTGACTATAATGGCAATATTATAGATGTGACGGGTAAAAAAGTAACAGTTGGTAGCGAGGAGATAGAATACAAAACTAAAGGACTTAATGAGTTGGAGTGTATATATGCAGGACATAATTTTGCCGATGCCAATGCAGAAAAGGCGTATTTCTTATTCGAAGATCAAAGGAATCATCAAAAGTTGATGTATGAAATATCTCCTGGTTGGGATAAGGCTGACCTTAAGAATGTCAAAGTGATTGATCCTAATTCTCACTATGCTAAGGCGTCTTTACGAGCAATTTGTGCAAAATCCGCTACAATCGCCTATGCTGTGGATCAGAATAAAATTTATTCTTATAATCTTGTTGGTCCATTAAGCGAGAAAGAACTAAAGTTCCAAGGTCTTCCCGCAAACGAAAAGATTACATTCTTAAGTAACCGTTATTTTCTACACGAAACAGCAGGCTTCGATTATCTGATTGTAGGAACGCAGACTGGTGATACTTATAAACTATATTTCTACGATGTTATTGGTGGCGAACCAGCAGGTA
>CAMQBP010000190.1 GCA_946999025.1 uncultured Prevotella sp.
GCGACAATGACAAGGATGTATCAGAAGACCATCCATCGGTAATAGCCATCAGAGCGCTTCAAAAGGAAGCAGACGAGATAATGGCTCATGGAGAACATTTCGAGGCTGATAAGAACTGGACACAAGCAGCTATATGCTATGAGCATCTGGTCGCAAGACGATACTGGAACCCACAGCCATACACTAAGCTCCTGGCACTATATTCAAAAGCCAGTCTTCATGCTTCTGTAAAGCAGAAGATGCAGAGTTTGATAACCAATTTCTTCAGAGACAGAAGGGAAAAGATGAAAGCAGAGCTTCTGAGACTTGCCGATAAGTATGACTCAACAACCTATGCCGAGAAGTGCATCAATGAAGGAGAATGTGTAACTTACTACGATGGCATATATGACATCTACAACCCATATCCAGTAGTTGAAGAAGTCCTTATGAATATAATGTAGCACTATAGATTGGGCATGTTCAAAACACCTTATCTGCGACGACAGAACAGAAAAATGAAGCATCCTGCAAAATGGAATGTCACGCTTCGATGTAGGAAAAGGGCAGTTATGAACGCGCCTTGATTTATACTTCGGCTTGGCATACTTGGCACGAACCTGTCTGCCAGAAGCCTGCAAGCAACGAAGAAGGTACTTGGCAAGATCCTCGTCCTTGTCTCGCCAAGGCATGTCGCTTGTACTGCCACCGCCACCACTACCTGAAGCTGGAGCATTTGCTGCGCCATTGATACCTGCAAGGAAGAGTTCCTTCACTTTGTCAACGACCTCAACCATATGTTCTGCACCAGCATAGAACATGGCATTAAGGACTTCTGCTTTGTCACCCAACTTCAAGTCTGGGTTGTTGGAAAGCTTTGTCTTGACACCATCAACGGCATCATCAAAGAAGGTAGTCTTGAAGAGTGAATCAACATCCTTGCCCAATTCCTCCTGAACAATGGCGTTAGCCTTTTCCATGTTCTCGAAATTAGTAACTGACTCACGAACTCTGGTATTAGCCTCCTTCAACTTGCGGTCAGCCTCCATGAGTTTGGTGCGCTTATCTGCAAGTCTTGCATCAAGATCTGAGACTCTTGCCTTGAGTGCTTCAATCTCCGACTTGTCACCCTGGCACTGGACAAGCTGCTCTTCGAGTTCCTCGATTTCTGCTGTGCATTCGTCACGCTCAGTAGTAAGGTGGTGAATCATCGTACCAAGTCCCTTGATGGCACTCTCCAGCTTAGACTTCTTTTCCTCACACTCCTGAATCTCATGACCGAGCATTGCGTAATATTCTTCACGGGGAATGCGTCTGTTGTCAGTAACGGACACAGGCTCGCCATGCTCCAAGCCCCACTTGGCATTGACTTCTGCCATGTAATCGTGCAGCTCGTCAAGAACAGTTGCTTCGCCCCCGAAGGTATCACGATACATCACACGATTGCGACCTTTGTTCTCATCATAATAGATGGGAAGGATGCAACAGTGTACGTGCGGTGATGACTCATCTACGTGAACAACGAAGCTGACGATGTTCTCTTCACCATATCTCTTAGCCAATGCTTTATAGACATACTTTGCCCATTTGATGATTTCGGGATGTAGCACCAAATCACTGTTGTCAGCCCCTTTCTTCATATCAACCTTTTGATCACCAAAAGCAAAGTCACGCATGAAATCAGCGTTGCCACCAAGAATCAACTCACAAATGGTACGGTAGGGTTTGCCTGTATAGACTTCGCCTTTTAGCTTATACCTCTCCATACGCTCCACATTAGGGTCTTGGATGCCAGCTTCTTTGTAGCACTCTTCTATGCGCTGTTTGATGGATTTCTCCGACCCAAGTGGCACCATTTTTCCTCCACGTAGAAGTTCAAAATTGAGTCCAGATCTGCTGCGGTCCATATTGTTCTTTCTACGATTTTGGCGGTTCTCCCACATCTTTTCTGTGAACCGTCGCTGGTGCTCGTTGGCTTCGCCAGTTGACATGCTCGCCAGATTACCCATGTGGACTACCTGATATTTTTTAGCCATAGGCAATTTGTTTTTAAGTTAGACATTAGAATTGTTAGAAGTGAGGCACAATCCCCTTACGAAGCCTGTAAATGCCCTCAGGTGCCTCCGGAATGCTCTTGTGGGCAAATACATGTCTCGTATAAGGAAACAGAAACAGAGAGCTTGCTCGACACCCCCGAAGTAGCGACAGATACGAGGGCATAATTCATTTCTTGCTCGCAAAAATGAGGATTATGTTCCTCACTTCTAAACGAAGTCTTATAGAGCAAGTTCTTCGTTTCGGCTCTCTCGGAAAATGTAGCGGCAGTCGATAGCGTCGTTGCATTGCTTAGAGCCGTCTTGGAACCGCTTGAAAAGCACTCTCTGGAGTCGGTTCGGGCTGAGTGCTCGGCAGGATCCGAAAACTGAGTGTGCTGTGGATTTTCCGAAAGACTGTGCCTTGAATAATTGCTTCCCTCAGTGAACATCCCCAATCGAGATAATGGCGAGCCATCATCATTGTTGAGGATGCTCACTATAGAGGAGTATAGCAATTAGACGGAAGACTCTGTCTGAGGACGCTAATTCTGCTGCGCCTTGTCGGTACCAGAGTTATCATCGTCAGATATGTCCTGAGGCTTTGGATTTACAACAGAAGTCTCATGAACTGAATCTGTGGATGCTCCCTCGTGCGTGTACGCATCATCATTAGATATGTCCTCTTTGAAATTCTGTCCATTGTTCTCAACTGGGACACCTACAACTGGTGCGTTAGCATCTTTAGGTGAGGTTGGAACTCCCCGGTCCTGACCATAAGAATCATCATATGAAAGGGAAATAGAAGCAGAGGTAACAACTGAATCAGTGGCTTCTTCTGTTCCATCAACATCATTGGCTTCACTGTCTGTAGCACCAGATTGTGATGCCTTGGATGCCTTACCTTTGGATGATGTCTTCTTGGAAGTCGCAGCAGGTTTCTGCTTGCGAACTGGCACGAAGTCTTCAAGTGGTTGGTCTGTAAACAGGTTTGGATAACGAAAAACATCGTTCTTAGCGAAGCTTCCTTCATCCCTGCCGACATACCATGACTGGAGGCAAGTGACACTGACGATTGTCGTGACATTGTTTGCCTTCATGGTGATAAGACCAAGTCCCTGCCACTCCTTCAACATTCTGTGAACTGTAGTGCGGTTACACTGCCATTGCACAGAAAGTTCTTCCTCGCTGATATCAAGACAGCCCTTTGGCACGGTATAGGAAATACCACGCTTTGTGTGGACTGTGTCCTGACGTTCTGCATGAAGTAGAAGGTGCTCGAAGCAAGCCAATCTGCCGATACCATTGCTGTATTTCGACAGTGCCTGTATCTGGAACTCATTCAGCATCAGACAGAAGATTCGTTTCTTTCTCATTGCTTACAATCCTTGTTAATGGTTGAACAAAAACTGGTGCGCTTAATCCTCATCTTCATCCTTTGCAAGAATGCGATTGGCGCGAACCCATGCAAGGAGTTCCTTTCGCTCAAAGAGGATAAGTTTGCCGTGAGGCTTGTAGTATGGAATCTCGTGTGCGCTTGTCAATTTGTACAGAGTGCTGCGAGAAATTCCTGTATAGAGCGAAGCCTCTTCGAGAGTGAGTACATCCTTGCCGTTGCGAAGGACGTTCTCCAGATTCTCGACGCGATGCTTCAACTGTGAGACCTGAATGATCAGGTTCTCGGTCTTTTCGATATTGCTGATAGAATACATAATATCTGCTGTTACCGCCATTGGTCAGATGGCATTCGTGTTGGCGTTCATGTTGACCAGACAAGAACGCATGTAAATAATCCTACCCACCCACCACTGCACGTTGCTAGTCTGGAATGTTAGCCTTGACTTCGTGCCACTTGACATAGCCGGCTGCGGTGTCTTTCTCTACATGGTCGTTCATGAAACGACGGATGTCAGAGAGAGCATAGACACACTTTCTGCCAAACTTGCGATGGCAAAGAAGTCCATGCTTATGCCAAGACCAAAGAGTGCTGTCACATACGTCGAAAATACTTTTCACTTCTTTTCGAGTAAGGAACTTCTCTTCGGCTTCGTCTTCCTTACGCTGTTGAGTTTCCTCGTTGGCGTGATTCTCCAGTGCTCTTTGGACAATGGTATCTGCAAAGCGCAGGAGATCGTTGGAAGAAACAACGAGCATGACGTCGTTGCCGGACTTGATGATTTCGTTTAACTCCATATATGGTATATTAGAGGTAAAACACTGCGCTGTCTCACTAAGTTCTCAGGGTACTCTAAATCCGACAGCTTCAGGAAAAAGAAACACCGCCAATCCAGCTGAGATTCTGAATGGCGGTTCAAAGGTAATACTTTATAATTGACTGATAATTATACCTATAAAGGACATATTTGGACTGTCCACTGTAGTCCACTGGCTTAACATAGTTTTACATAAAAAGCAAAGAAAGGTAACTATTCAGCAATATTGTTCATGATAAATTCTGTCTCAGCACTAACTTGA
>CAMQBP010000191.1 GCA_946999025.1 uncultured Prevotella sp.
ATACGTCCCTAATTGCCTCAATTGAAATACTTTCTTGTGCCGTTGCTTTTTTATATTTTGTTAATTCGGCATATCCATACCGGCTTAAAAGATAAATATGAACAAATTCTTCCAAAAGACAAACTTGAAATGAAGGATTTAGAATTTCAATTTTGCCTACATTAGAACCTAAATGAAATTTACCCGATTTATAGTGTAAGCCAATGTTGCCAATCGTTCCAACATAAGGAGTTAAAAGACATTTCTTGGATATTTGGCTTCGTTCTAGTTCGTTAGATAAGCTTTCAGGTATATATGCTTCAAATTCATAAATAATCTTTCCTCCTTGAACATTCTTGCCCTTAAATAGAGGAATCCCATTGGGTTTAAGGTTGCCAGCAATATATTTAGTGTATTCAAAACCAGCCAATTTGGTTACAAAGGCAATATTGTTTATTTTGCACCATTCCCACCCCTGTGGAATCTCAAATGGCACTTCGTCATCAATGCACTTCACCTCGCCTGTGGCAAGTATCTTCTCATAATAGGAATTGTCGTCACCACGGTAGATAATGGATGCGTTTTTGTCACGCTTGATTTTCTTCTCCTTAATTAAGCGTTCTTTCTCTTTGCGAATCTTTTTAAGCAATACGCTTGCTGGCTCATCATGAGGGTCTTGCGGTACAAGCTTTCCCTGTATCGCCCATTGTAATATGCTGTTCTTTAATTGCTTCCCGTTCATTGTTTGTTCTTTTCTTTTTCTTGTAACTCAAAAAATTTCTTTTGGCGTTCAATTTCTGCGATAAGATCCTCTTCCTTAGGAAGATATGTCATATACTTAGCAGCAAACAACTGCTTATTGTCGTGAAGAATGCTATAACGTGCAAGGTCTTTGCTTGTTTCAGCACATAACAGCAAACCTATTGTTGGATTATCACCCTCTGTACACTTCAGTTCATCATACATACGGATATACATATCCATTTGTCCGATGTCTTGATGAGTGATTTCTGTAGTTTTTAAGTCAATCAACAGAAAACACTTCAAGATGTAGTTATAGAAAACGAGATCGATGTAGTAATCTTTCAAATCTGTGCGGATAAGTTGTTGGCGAGCAACAAAAGCATAGCCTTTACCAAGTTCCATGATAAACTTTTGAAGGTGGTTTATGATAGCTGTTTCCAGATTTGTTTCGGTAAAGTCGTTATTTTTAGCCAGTCCTAAAAATTCTGCCACAATGGGGTTTTTCAAAAACTCCAATCTGTCTTTATCGAAATCGGCGGTCTTTGCTTTCATTTCTGCGACCACTGCATCCCTTTTAGGAGATTGAAGTAAGCGGAAATAGTATTGTGAGTTGATATTACGATCGAGGGTGCGTGTTGACCAATGTTCCTTGGAGGCTTCCATTAGATACCATTTCCTCGCATCGTCGTTTTGCACACGAAGCAAAGAACGATAATGTGTCCAATTAAGATTTGGTACGCGCGCGTACCAAATCTCAAAATCATTGAAAGTCAGATAGAACTGCCTGTAATTACGTAAATCTCTCGGAGTAAAACTTTTATTGCCTCCGTATTCAGTGATCAGACTTTTAGACAGATTGTTGATAATGTTCTTACCATATTCAGCACGCGCTTCCCCATGCTGCTCTTCCAAAATGATGCGTCTACCAATTCTCCAATTTGTCATGCAGATAACAGCACTAATCGCATCAGACCCCTGTTTGCGACCTTCTTCTATTATTTGCTTTACGTCAATAAACAGTTTGTCTATATCGGGCATATTTGATATTTCGTTTGCCATATTTTTTTTCTAAATTAGTGAGACAGCGTCTCACCTTTCTATAATTTTGCGGAACACCGTCTCACATTTTATAATTCCTCCACATTCACATCAATCCCCAAGATACGTTGTATCTCTGCCAAGGTCTTGTCTATCTCATGGTCGAGAGCCTTGCGCTTCTTGAAATAATTGGCAAGCAATTCGGCTGGAGGTAAGATTTCTTCATCCTCTTTCGGGAACTTACACAAGTCGAAGTTACAATCACTATCTATCAACTCCTGCACAGGATAGCAGCGTGCTTTCTCGTCACCGTCGGCGATAATCATCTCCTTGCGGTCGTTCCACCATTCACGAATAGGATCGCAATGCACAGACTTCATGGATTTTGTCTTGGAGAAATGCTTATAACCCTCGGGCATGTCGAGACGATAGAACCAAGTGTCCTTAGTGGAGAAACCTTCGGGTGCACCGTCTGCGCAGGTGTTGTCGAAGAACAGTATGTTTGTGGCAATAGAAGTATAAGGAGCGAAGATGCTGCCTGGCAAACGGATGATGGTGTGCAGGTTGAAATCTCGAAGCAACTTTGTCTTGATGGCAATCTTTGTGTTGTCAGCGCCAAAGAGGAAACCGTCTGGCACAATGACCGCTGCACGCCCATTCTTCTTCAGTCGGTACATGATGAGTACCATAAACAAGTCGGCAGTCTCGCTACTGCGCATGTCGGAAGGAAAGTGTGACTTGACATCAGACTTCTCGTTGCCACCGTATGGAGGATTCATCAACACCACATCAAACTTATCCTCATCCGTGTAGTTGAGAACATCTTTTGTAAGCGAGTTGTCATGAAACACCAATGGTGTGTCGATACCATGAAGCAACAGGTTTGTCACGCACAGCATATATGGGAATTGTTTTTTCTCGATACCAAATACAGATTGATTGTACTCCTTACGGTCTTCCGCTGTCTTTACCTTTTTATCCAGTTCGCCCAGCCAACTCGTAATAAATCCACCTGTTCCACAAGCGAAGTCAGCCATTTTCTCGCCAATTTGTGGATTGACGATTTCTGCCATAAATTCGGTTAAGGCTCTGGGAGTGTAGAACTCACCAGACGAACCAGCCGACTGCATTTCTTTCAAGATAGTTTCGTATATCTCACCGAAGGCGTGGCTTTCTTCATAGTCGCCAAGGTTTAATCCGTCAATCACATTGAGCACTTGGCGGAGCTGAACGCCATCCTTCATATACTGGTTGGCATCCTCAAAAGTTGTCTTAACAATCGCTTGACGAATTGGGGTGTCTGGCGTTATCTCTATTCTTTTTAGTTCGACAAACAAGGTGTTGTTGACAAACGCAAGCAAATCATCACCCGTCAAGGCATTGCCGCTGCCATCATCATGCGCCCAGTTGCGCCAACGACATTCCTCGGGAATGATAGACTTGTAATCGTCATCGTCCAATTCCCAGTCGTTCTCTTTCTCGTCATAGACTTTCAAAAACAGCATCCATGCCATTTGCTCTATACGCTGCGCATCACCGTTGATACCAGCATCATTGCGCATGATATTGCGTACTCGTTTTACGAAATTTGATAAACTCATCTGTTGTTTCTCTTTGTACGTCTTCTCTCGCCACGACATCACTCAAGCAAGCTTGGCTCTGTTCGTTTGACTTATCGAAAAGATTCTATTTATGCTATATTATATATGTATTGTTCCAATTCCTTCACGGCATCAAGATAACCTTGCTTGCCACCGAAGAATTTCACGATGTTTGACTTTGAACCCAATTTGCGGAAAGGGTCATTCTCAAGCACGGTAAGACTTTCCAATTCCGAAATACCCTCTTTAATATACTTATCCAATAAGGCTTCAAGCACGCCTCGTGCTTGTTCGCCATACTTACTGAAGATGTCTCGCTTCTTCACCTGCTCGGCACGCTCATGCCGTGTAAGTGTTTTCTTGCCATAGGCTATATGACAGATGAAATCGAAATCATCCACATCATCCATATTTTCCGCATGCTTCAATGCCGCAAGGTCAATACCACTTTCTTTGAGCATTTCAGCAATGTCAGACTTTTTCTTGGTTTCTTGCCACTTGGATGTGAACGTGTCAATCGTTGCGTATGTGTCAATGATACTTTTCTTGGTATAGTCTGTAATGCTCTCCGTACGAAGCAACTTGCCGTCTGTATCATAGACAGAAACAACCTTGTTGATAATCATCACTTGGCAACCGTCTTTGGCAACTATCGGCTTCGGTTGTGGTGCAGGCTCTTCCACGCCTTTAGGTTCATCGTCTAATTCTGGCAAAACATAAGGTTTTACCTCTTTCTGTTTGGGCGGATAGTTGGGGTCTATCTCTATCGGTCCGTCCCAATCGGGGTCTGCGAACAATCGTGTCACATTGCGGAAGTCCATAACAGTGAAATATTTCTTTCCCTCCTTTTCACGAAGACGGGTACCACGGCCTATTATCTGTTTGAATTCTGTCATGGAGCCTATTTGTTGATCAAGGACAATCAGTTTTGTCATTTTGCAATCAACACCAGTCGAAAGCAACTTACTTGTTGTAGCTATGACAGGATATTTCTCCGCAACGGAGATGAAGTAGTCCAACTTGCTTTTTCCGTATTCGTCACCACCACTTATACGAACCACATAACCGGGATTCTTCTTGCATATGTCAGC